>CAYTQL010000082.1:0-10154 GCA_964439555.1 uncultured Planctomycetaceae bacterium
CTTGGGCGGCTTGGTCTCGACCTCGAGGTCGAACCGCTCCTTCATCTTGGTGAGCATGATCCGCAGATGCAGATCGCCGATGCCGCTGATGACCGTCTCGTTGGTCTGGGCGTCGCGATGGGAGACGAAGGTGGGGTCTTCCTCGTTCAGGCGGGAGAGGGCGTTGGAAATCTTCTGCTCGTCGCCGCGGCTCTTGGGCTCGATGGCCAGGGAGTACATCGGCGTAGGCGTCGAGGGCATGGCGCGGTACATCGCGTTGCCCTCCTCGTGGAGCACGTCGCCCCACTCGATTTCCTCGACCTTTGCGAGGGCGATGATGTCTCCGGCGACGGCCTGTTTGGTCTCGACCGTCTCCTTGCCCTGCACCTTGAACGGGTGGGCGATCTTGTTGCTCTTCCGCTCGTCGCGGACGGTGTAGCTGGTCTCCGGCGTGACGGAGCCCCGGAGGACGCGGATCCAGCTCAGCTTCCCGACGAACGGGTCGGCCGTAATCTTGAACGCCTGCCCGACGAAGGGCTTCTCGGCGTCGGCCTCGAGGGCGATCTCCTCGCCTTCGCCCTTCGGCTCGCTCGTCGCCGGGGCGTAGCTCATCTGCACCGGGGAGGGGAAGTAGTTGACCACGGCGTCCATCAACTCGGTGACGCCGATGTTCTCGCGGGCGGAGGTGAAGAAGATCGGGATCACGGTGCCCTCGATCATCGCCGCGGCAAAGGCGTTGCCCAGTTTCTCCGGGCTGACTTCCTCGCCGCCGAGGTAGGCTTCCATGAGCTCCTCGTCGGCCTCGATGATGTTCTCGGTCAGCTCCATGTGGCAATCGGCGACGGAGCTGACGTCGCTGTCGCCTTCCTCGTTGGCGAAGCAGTCGATCACCCCGGACCCGCCGCCGGTGGGCAGGTTGATCGGGCGGCACGCCGTGCCGAAGGTCTCGCTGATGGCGCCCATCAGCGCCTCGAGGTCCACGTTCTCCCCGTCGATCTTGTTAACCACCAGGGCGAGGGGGCGGTCAGCCTCCTTCGCGGCGTTGAACATCCGGCGGGTGTTCACCTCGATCCCCGCGGTCGCGGAGATCACCACCACGGCCACGTCCGCCCCGGCCAGGGCGCAGAACGCTCCGCCGACGAAGTCCGGGTAACCCGGCGCGTCGAGGATGTTGATCATCTTGCCCGCGTGGTCCACGTGCCCCAGCGCCGGGTCCACCGAGTGCTCGCGCTCCTTCTCGATCTCGCCCCAGTCGAAGGTGCTGCTCTTGTCGGGGACCAACCCGAGACGGGAGGTGATCCCGGCGTTGAACAGCATCGCCTCGCCCAGCGTGGTCTTTCCCGCGCCGCCGTGGCCGAGGAACACGATGTTGCGGATATCCTGTGGCTTCGAAGCAGGCATACTCGTCTCCATAGGGGGTAACGTCGGACGCCGAACCGCGTCGCCGGAACCGGGCGGACGCCGGGGCGCCGGGCCCGTTCCGGAGAAACGCTAGAGTGTACCCGTTCGGATTACGCGGGCAAGGGGAAATTCGGCGTCTGCGACCGGGGGCAAAGGTCTGGACCGCAGAGCGGCAGGGGGCGCGCAGCCGACCGCCCGCCCGGCCGACGGCGGATGGTTCGAGGTGTTTCTGCTCCGCAAGGCGAGTTTTTGCATCCCCGGCGGGGGGGGCTATAATCGCGTCACATCTGCGGAGAAACGCCCCGATGCCCGGAACCTGCAAAAGCTGCGGCAAGTGCTGCCGGTACTTCTGCTTCGAGATCGACGCCCCGGAAGACTACGAGGCGTACGAGGACTTGCGCTGGTTTCTGCTCCACGGCGGCGTGAGCATCCACATCGACGAGGACGGCGACTGGTACATCTCCATCCCGCTTGCGTGCGATGCCCTCACCGACGACAACCGGTGTGAAATCTATCCCGACCGGCCCCTGATCTGCCGGAAGTACTCCGCTGCCAACTGCGACCGCACCGGCGGGGACTACGAGTACCAGGAAGAGTTCACCACGCCGGAGCAGATCGAGGCCTACGCACGCGAGCAACTCGGAGGCCGGGCGTTCGACGGCCCCCGAACCCGGGCGAAAAACAAGCTCGACGCCGCTCTGGTCAAAGCGGCCGAGAAGGCCCGGCGGAAACGCGAACGCCGCAGAAAAAAGAGCAAGTGAACCATGGAGATCGCGGAGAACGGGCGCCGGCGAACGTCGCGGCCGGGCCCTGACCGCAGCGTCGTCGGGCGCGGCCGGTTGGGGCTCGGCGGGGCGGAGCTTCGGCGTCCGCCGTTCTCCTGGGGCCTTCGCGTTTGCGATGAATAAGGACTGACCATGGCGAAGTTTCAGAACGTCAAGGGAACGCGGGACTTCTACCCGGAGCCCATGCGCCTGCGGAACTGGATCGTGAACACCTGGCGGCGGGTCTCGCTGCGCAACGGGTTCGAGGAGTACGACGCCCCGATCTTCGAACACCTGGAGTTGTTCACCATCAAGAGCGGCGAGGAAATCGCCGAGCAACTCTTCAGCTTCACGGACCGCGGCGGGCGGGACCTGGCGATCCGCCCGGAGATTACCCCGTCGCTGGCGCGGATGGTGAACGCCAAAATCCGCTCCCTTCCGCGCCCGATCAAGTGGTTCTCCGTCCCGCGGTTGTGCCGGGCGGAAAACCCCCAGCGGGGGCGGCTGCGGGAGTTTTTCCAGTGGAACGTGGACGTGATCGGTGCGGATTCCATCCTCGCCGACGCCGAGTGCATCTACACCTGCGTGGACTTCCTCCGCGAGGTAGGGCTGAGCTCGGAGGACGTCAAGATTCGCATCGGCTCGCGGCCGCTGGTGATCGCCATGCTCCGCGACGCCGGCGTGGGCGACCGGAACATCGATAAGGCACTGCTTGCGTTGGACAAGCGCCCGAAGCTCAGCGACGAAGACTTTCGTAAACTCTGCGCAGACGTCGGCTTATCGACGGAAGCCACCGACGGGATCGTGCGCCTCCTCGATGCGGGTCCGGACGAGGCCCTCGCGCGGATGCGGGAAAGCGAGGCGCTCAAGCCCCAGTCCGAGCAGGTCGAGGGACTTCTCGAAACACTGCAGGCGCTGGGCGCGGGCGACTGGTGCGTCTTCGATGCGCACATCGTCCGCGGTCTGGCCTACTACACCGGCGTGGTCTACGAGGCGATCGCCGAAGGCGAGCGGGCCGTCGCCGGCGGGGGGCGGTACGACAACCTGCTGGAAGTCCTCGGCGGTCCGCAGGTAGGCGCCACCGGGTTCGGGATGGGCGACGTCGTCCTCGGGCTGCTGCTGGAAGAGAAGAGCAAGGTTCCCGCGGAGGTGCTCACGCCGCGCCTCGACTACTTCGTTATCGACGCGAAGGACGCCTCGATGGACCGCGTGCTGGAGGTGGTCTCGACGCTGCGGCGGGGCGGGCGCTCGGCCGAGTTCAGCTACGCCCGGCGGTCGATGGGCAAGCTGTTCAAGGAAGCCTCCAAGCGGAACGCCGCGGCGGCGGTCATCGTCAACGCGGACGGGTCGCTGGAGGTCAAGGACCTCGCCAGCGGAGAGCAGCGCCCCACGACGCCGGCGGAGCTGACGGGCTGACGCCCTATTCACATGGCGTAGACGAAATAGCACATATGTTCGACGGGGTAGGGGACATGGCGCACCGCAACATACATTACGAGGCCGCCTTCGAGCACCTGCTGCGTGCCCGCGGCTGGCCTTACGTGGCCGTGGACGAAGCCAAGAAGGCGATCTTCACCGACGCGGCGGTCAAGAGCTTCGATTTCCTGGTCTACAGCGAGACGGGGACGAACCTGCTCGTGGACGTCAAGGGGCGGAAATTCCCGGTCGACAGACCCTCGCGGTCCTCGCGGCAATGGGAGAACTGGATCACCGAGGCGGACGCCGACGGGCTGGGGCAATGGGAGCAGGTCTTCGGGGCGGACTTCTCGGCGGTGCTGGTCTTTGCGTACTGGCTTCAGGGCCCGCCGCACCGGGGGCCGTTCGAGGATGTCCACCTGTTCCGCGGGCGTCACTATGCGTTCCTGGCCGTGACGCTGGAGGCGTACCTCCGCCAGGCCGGTCGCCGCAGCGCCAAGTGGCGGACGTTGGCGATGCCCACGCGGCGTTTCGTGGACGCCAGCGTCCCGATCGAGAACCTCCTTTAGCGAAACCCCGCACGCTTTACACGGCGCGGGCGGGACGTATAATTCGGGCATGAACGCTCAGCGATTCCTCCGACGTGCCGCTGCCGTGGCGGGGTTCGTGACGCTCCAGGCCGCGACCGCCTCGGCCGCGACGAATTCCGGACCGCCGCGAATCGCCGACGCGACGCCGTGGCTGGCGATCGCCTATCTGCTCGTCGGCGCGGCGGCGATCTGCGTGCTGGGCTTCAAGAGCTCGGGGCGGACCCATCTTGACTGAGAATTGCCGACTATCGCCGCCCGAGGCGGCGTGTCTGTGCATGCAGAACCGTACTACGCCCGCAACACGAAGGGAGAACCGTATGAAGAAGGAACTGATCGTCGCATTGGTCTGCCTCAACGTCGGCCTGCTGACGGCGTTGCTCGTCGGACCGCTCACCGAGCCCGCCAAGGCGCAGGTCGCCGTCGGCGGGAGCAACTACCTGGTGGTCACCGGGACCTACCGCGGCGATGACGAGGCCGTCTACATCATCGACCTGCGGAGTCGCCGCCTGGCCGCGTGGCGCTTCGACCGGACGAAGAAGAACATGGTCGGCTTCGGCGCCCGCGAATTGAGCCGCGACTTCGGACGCGACCGCTGAGAGAGGAAAGCCAACCATGAGAAACTCGCAGAATGTCACAATCGGCCTGCTTTTGATCTCCGCGGCGGTCTTGGCGGCGCTGCTGGCGGTCAGTTGGATTGACACGCCCGTCGCCCATGCCGAACCGGCAATCCGCGGCGGCGACTACCTGATGACGGCCGGGAGGATCAGCTCCTCCCGCGACCTGCTGTACGTCGTGGACGGCGCGGTGCAGAAGATGAATGTCTACACCGTGAACCTGAACAACGGGTCGCTGGAAGTGGTCGACACGGTCGACCTGAGCAAGGCCTTCGGCGCCGCCAAGGCCCGACGGTAGGCTCAAGCGGTATAACACACTGATCTGAAGCGACTTAGGGCGGCATCGTTTCCCGCGGAGTCGCCCTGAGCTTTGTGCCCGTAATATCACATAACATATATTATCGGACGTTACGGGAGAGGGTTCGCGCCGGGACTTCGGCGCAGATCGGATTCGGTTCGCCGCGAGGCTCGCCCGTGATTCCACGGGCATCCACGGGTCTGGTCGGGTTCCCGCGGACTCGCTTGGCCGGAGCGACGCTTGGCGTGTCCTGCTCGCGGGTGCGTGACGCGGAGTATGGCTCGAGCGACCGGCCTTGGGTTCTCCACGGTTTCCGCGGTTGATCCCCCCGACGCCGCCGCGCCGCGGACTCAGTGCTGGTTCCGCGTATACTCCGCGAGGTCGGAGATGGTCTCGAGTCCGAGCCGCTCGGCATGTTCACGGCGCATCGTGATCGTGTAGGTGTTGTTGAACCCGAAGGGCGTCAACCAGACGAGGTCCCATTTCTCCCGGAAGGTCTTTTCGACGATGTCGTAAGCCTTCTGCGGGTCCCCCACCGCTTCCCGGTCGAGAATCCCGACCAGCCCGGTCCCGGTATACTCGGCGTAAAAATCGGCGTCCTTGCCCTTGAGGGCGTTGAAGCAGACCATCGTCCCGCCGAGGTTGAGCTTCCGCTCCACGGCGATATCGGTCTGCGTCTCGATGAGGATCGCCATGATCTGCCCGAGGATTTCCTGCTCGGTGAAATTCTTGCCCACGACGGTGACGCTCCCGGCCCGGCCGGCGTTCGGCTCGGCGTCGGCGTCGATGAGGCCCGCCTCGATAAGCCACTCGCGGGCGACGGTCTCGGCGTCGCGCGGGTTCGCCTCCCGGTCCACCAGAAGGTTCAATCGCTGCATCGTCTTCGCGTCGATCCGCTCGCCGAGGCGGTTGAGCACTTCGCGTAGCTGCGGGAACTCCTCCAACGTCTCGGCGCGGACAAGCGGCGCGGCGTAGTATGGCGGGAAGAACTTCTTGTCGTCCTCGAGGATTTTCAGGTCGTAAGCGGCGATCCGCCCGTCGGTGGCGAATCCGCAGATCACGTCCACCCAGCCCCAGGCGCAGGCCTTGTACATCAGTCCCGGGTCCATGTGCATCGGCGGACGCTCGAACTCGAAGGCGTAGGCGTCCTTGAGCCCCGGATACCCGTCCGAGCGGACGAGAAACTCGCTGTCGAACCCGGCCTGGAGCCCGGCGCCGATCTGCTCGACGATCTGCCAGGCCAGCAGCCCGCCGCTGAGGACGAACAACGCGACCAGGATGACGGTGGCTTTTTTTCGGTCGCTCACGTGGGCACTCCTTGGGGCGGCTCAGCCCGGGGCGGCGTCGCTCTGGCCGTGCGGGGTGAGCCATTTTTCCAGCAAGCCCAGCAGCCAGTCGAACAGCAGCGCCAGCAGCGCCGCGGGGACCGCCCCGGCGATGATTCCGGTAAACCGCGCCGTCCGCAGCGCCGGGAAGATCAGGTCGCCCAGCCCGCCGGCGCCGATCAGCGAGACCAGCGTCGCCACGCCGATGGTCCAGACCGTGGCGATCCGCAGCCCGGCCATGATGAACGGAAGCGCCAAGGGAAGCTGCACGCGGGTGAGCACCTGGCGCGGGGTCATGCCCATCCCGCGGGCGACCTCCACGGTGCTCGGGTCCACCTGGCGGATGCCCGTGTAGGTGTTGCGCAGGATCGGGAGGATCGCGTACGCCACCAGCGGAACCAGGCCGGGCAGGAATCCGATCGCCGGCAGGTGCAGCGCCAGGAACAGGACCATCGTAAACGCCACCAACGCCAGCGACGGAATCGGCTGGACGATATTCACCAGCCCCAGAACGCCGGTGACGACCCACTTGCGGCGGCACCGCGAGAGGACGATCCCCAGCGGGACCGCCACCAGCGAGGCGATGAACATCGCCGAGAGCACCAGCGCGATGTGCTGGCGCGTGGCCGTGAAAATTCGGGTCATCAGGTCGCCGGAGACAGCCAACGGAAGCATGCTCATTCCTCCTCTCCCGTCTCGCCCAGCGCGGAGGTGATCGCCGCCAGCAGCCGCTGCTGGCTCAACTCGCCGAGATACTCCCGCCCGCGGTAGACCGGGAGCCGATCGCGGCCGAGCGCCTTGAAGGCGTCCAGCGCCTGGATGAAGCTCGCGCGGACGCCCAGCGACGCCTCGGGACGCTGCGGCGGCGCCTCGCCGGGTTCGAGCTCTCCCCTGAGCGTTTCGACCGTCCGCGTGAGCAGCGCAAGCTGGAAGCGGTGCTGCCCGAGGAACTGGTCGACGAACTCGTTGGCCGGGCTTTCGACCAGGTCGTGCGGCGTGGCGACCTGCTGGAGCTTCCCCTCGTCGAGGATCGCCACGCGGTCGCCCATTTTTACGGCCTCGAAAATGTCGTGCGTCACGAAGACGATCGTCTTGCGGATTTCCGTCTCGAGCTCCAGAAACTCGTTCTGGAGCTGCTCGCGGGTGATCGGGTCCAGCGCGCCGAAGGGTTCGTCCATCAGGATGATCGGCGGATCGGCCGCGAGGGATCGCGCCACGCCGATGCGCTGTTTCTGTCCGCCCGAAAGCTGCGCCGGGTAGCGATCGCCGAAGGCGTCGGACTCCAGGCCCATCATCTCCAGCAGTTCATTCACCCGCTCGGCGATGCGCCCGGCGTTCCACCCGCAGAGGCGCGGGACCACGCCGATGTTCTGGGCGACCGTCATGTGGGGAAAGAGCCCGATGTGCTGGATCGCGTACCCGATCTGCCGGCGCAGGGCGATCGCGTCCTTGGCCTCGACGTCCTCTCCATCGATGAGCACCCGCCCGTCGGTGGGCTCGATCAGGCGATTGACCATCTTCATCGTGGTGGTCTTGCCCGATCCGCTGGTGCCCAGCAGGACGAGCGTCTCGCCCTGCTCGATTTCGAGCGACACGCCGTCGACGGCGAAGGTCTTTCCGCCGTCGAACGACTTGCTGAGGTTCTCGATTTTGATCATGCGTTGTCCGGGTCTCGGCCGCCGCGGGCTTACGCTTCGCCCTGGGTCTCGCCCTCGATCGCTTCGAGCAGCGCCTCGGTATGATCCGGGAGGTCCTTGAGCTTCCGGGCGACCATGGCGATGTAGTACAGTGGCTTTCCGTCCATCGACATGCGGTGCCGGTAGCGCCGGTAGGCCTCCATGCGGACGACGCCGTCGTGGCGAAGCTCGCGCATCAGCTTGCAGAAGCCGCTGGTGTCGCGCTCGGCGACGAAGTCTTCCTTGATGTTAAAGGCCATCCACCCCGGCGTCGAGACCAGGTCCAGCGCCTTGGCGAAGGCCCGCGGGGGGATGTCGCCGAAGCCCAGCGCCGCGACGCAGGTCAGGGCGTTGAGCTTGTGATTGCGGAGGCGTCGTTCGTCCTCCTCCGGCAGGTCGGTCAGGTCGGTGATCAGGTAGTCGCGATAGACCCCCGGGCGGTCCCGCATCGTCGCCCTCTGCGCCTCGGGGACGATGTCGATGCCCACGATCCGCTCGCAGTTGAGGCGGTCGAGCTCGTCGCCGACCATCCCGTTGCCCGCCCCGACGTCCAGGACGCGCAGCGGCTCGTCGGCGCCCTCGGTGTCGGCGATCGTCTCCCCGAGCAGCCCCGCGACCCGGCTGGGCGAGGTGCACTTGAGGTGACGATAGAACAGGTGCTCGTAAAGCCCGGGAATCCTGTAGACCTCGTCGTAATCGTGGAAGCGGACCCGCTGATCCTGCCCGTTCATGCGGACGAGACAGTATTCGTGGTCCTGTGAGACCGAGGAATCGATCTTCGGGAAACGCACAGCCTCGACCTCAGAGGGAATCTCCTCGATCCGTTCACGCCATCGCGGCTCTTGGGCCTGGTGCGTGGTCATGGTTGCTCCTGCTCTATCTGAAGAAGTACGAGTTACGAATTATCCGGCACGATTGAACGAAACGTCCGCGTCGTCCGGACTCGTCTCCGAACGCTGCGAGTTCTTGAGCATCGTCAGCACCCGCTGGAGCGAGGAGAGGATCTGCGTCTGCTCCCAGTCCTCCAGCGAGCCGAAGGCGCGGGAAAAGGCTTCGCCCAGCAGCGGCGGCGCCTGCCCGAGCATCTCCTGCCCGGCCGCGGTGAGCGAGACGTCCACCCGGCGGCGGTCGTCGCTCCGGCGGCTGCGCTGAATCAGCCCGCGGCCCTCGAGACGGTCGCAGATGCCGGTCACCGTTGCGTGCGAGAGGTGCACGCTCCGCGCGACTTGCCCGACCGTCATTGGACCGAAGCATCTCAGCGCGTCGAGCACGGCCAGTTGCGGCGTGCTCAGAGCCCCTTCCCCCACCAGTTGGCGGGACCGGCGATCCATCTCCCGTGCGATCCGCCGAAGCGTGATCGCCACGAGGTCCGGAACGCCGGACTCAGGGTCCTCTTGCTGTTTCCCTTCACTGCTCATAAGCGGCCCACTATATCGCATGCGAACGATTTTTCAACCCCCCGCCCGAAATCGTCACGCCGTAACTTCCCTCAGAATCGACTTTAACACGCCCCCGATGCACCGAAGATCGCCCTCAGAACCCCGTGAATTTGTCGTATACGACAGAACGAATGGCGCTGTCTCCCCGTTGCGAAACCGTCTGTCGCGGGCTTTCCCCCCGACGTATACAGTGTTATTGTATTCCCACCCGGGGGCGGAACCCAGCCCGGCCGGGAAAACCAGAATCTCCCCTACGGAGGTCCGGATGTCGGAAGATCACGTGCTCCCGGTAATCGGGGTGGAAATCCACGTCGAACTGGCGACGCAGACCAAGATGTTCTGTCGCTGCCGCAACCACTTCGGCGACCCGCCGAACAGCAACGTCTGCCCGGTCTGCCTCGGACTTCCCGGCGCCCTGCCGGTGATGAACGCCAAGGCGGTGGAGTACTCCATGAAGGTCGGGCTCGCCCTGGACTGCACCGTCGCCGGGCGCACCAAGTGGGATCGCAAAGGGTACTACTACCCGGACCTGCCCAAGAACTACCAGATCAGCCAGTACGACCTGCCCCTCAACGCCCACGGGCGCCTGGAGGTCGTCCTGGCCGACGGGCAGACCAAGGACATCCGCGTTCTCCGGGCCCACCTCGAGGAG
>CAYTQL010000083.1:0-10147 GCA_964439555.1 uncultured Planctomycetaceae bacterium
CGCCGCGGTGGGCGGCCGTGTCGATGCCCCGCGCCCCGCCGCTGACGACGGTGAACCCCGCCCGGGCGAACAGCTCGCCGAAGCGGCGGCTCTGTTCCATCCCGTAGTGGCTGCACCGGCGCGAGCCGACGACCGCCAACGCGACCGCGTCGGTCTCCTCGAGCTCTCCGCGTACGTACAGTACCGGCGGACGGTCGCCCTCCAGGCGCCGAAGCGATTCGGGATACTCCGCGTCCGTCGGCAGCAGCACGCGCGCGCCGAGTTGCTCGGCCGCGGCGAATTCGGCGTCGATCTCCTCCTTGCCGACCGCCTTGATGCTCTCGGCGAGCTTGGGCCCAACCCCGGAGACCCGCTTGAGCTGGCTTTCCGGCGCCGCTCGCACGCCCTCGGGGCTTCCGAAGGCCGCCACCAGCCGCCAGTACATCACCGGGCCCACACCGCCGGCGAGGTGAAGCCCCACCGCCGCTCGCCGCGCCGTCTGCTGCGCGTAGTCGGAAATGCTCATGACCGGACAGACCCCTTGTTCTGATGGGCGGCGTCCCGCGACGCCGCCGAACGCCGCCGCGACCGACCGTGTATATCACCGCACGGCGCGGGGGTCCAGCGTCGATCGCGCCTCGGAACGGCCCGGCCGCACGGAAACGGGCGTCATGGTCCGGATTCCGCTTTCCCAATTTGTTATCCAGGCGTAAAGTCGGCGGTCTGAGGGCACAACCGCCGACGCGGAAAAAGGGATCACGCGATGACCAAGGGACTGCTCAACCGCCAGAGCCTCGGGGCGACCGTGGACGCCGTCAACGAAGCGCTGTTCACCGGGAGGAAGATTCCCGCCGCCGAGGCGACGCGCGTCGCCGAATGGATCGCGTCCCGCCAGGGGCGCGAGCGCAGCTATCACGGGCTCTTCGCCCCGACGAAACGCGACGGCCGGGAGGGGATGACCTTCTTCACCGGGGAGACGATCTCCACCCAGGCCGGAACCGCCCACAGCCTCGGAGAGGAAGCCTACCGCGTCCTGCTGCGGCTGGACGCCGGCGGACGTGCGGTGCGCGAAGCCATGGACCGGGCGGCCGGGGAGATGATCGAGCGACTGTTCGACGCCCGGCGGCGGGAGATGAACGCCGGGCGCAGCTTCTGCGGGGAATTCTGCTGCGGCACGTGCAGCGCCGCCCTGTGGCGGACGCTCTGTGCGGGCGGCTTTCCGGAACTGGACAGCGAGGAGTGGCTCGCCGGCGGGGTCGCCGCCCTGCGGGCCCACCGCGAGGGCCCCCGCTGGCGGCGGTTCCCGTTCTACTACACCGTCCTGGCGCTGAGCGAGATGCCGGAAATTCCGGGCGTTCGGGAGGAGCTTCGTCACGCGGCCGGGTCCCTGGAACGTTCCGCGCGCGCCGCACGCGGCAAGGAGCCCTACACCACGCGCCGCCGCCTGCTCGCCGAGCGCGTCCTGGGACGCTGCTGATACGGTCACGGGGACTTGGCAGGCGGCGGGCGCGGCGGTAGGGTAACGCCCTGCGATATCCGCCGAACCCCTTCGAAGGAGTGCCGCATGCCGCCTGCCGCAACCGCGCCGAAGACGACCCGGCGTCCGAATATCGTCTACATAATGGCCGATGACATGGGCTACGGGGACCTCGGCTGCTACGGCGCCACGAAGATTCCCACGCCCAACATGGACCGCGTCGCCGCTGAGGGCGTCCGCTTCACCGACGCCCACTCGGCCAGCGCGGTTTGCACCCCCAGCCGCTACGCCGTGCTCACGGGGCGCTACTGCTGGCGGAGCCGCCTCAAGAAAGGCGTGGAGGGCGGCTTCTCGCTTCCGCTGATCGACCCGGCGCGGACGACCATCGCCCGGATGCTCCAGGACAGCGGTTACGCGACCGCAGCCGTGGGGAAATGGCACGTCGGCCTGGAATTCCAGGCGAAGGACGGCGAGCGGATCGACACGAACAACTGGGCCGACGAGGGACACGTCGATTACACCAAGCCGATCCTCGGCGGACCCACCACGCTGGGGTTCGACTATTTCTTCGGCATCGCCGGCTCGCTGGATATGCCCCCGTATTGTCACATCGAGAACGACCATACCTACGGCGTGCCCACCGAGCCGAAGGACCCGCTCAACGCCCAGCAGCGGACCGGCTGGTGCACCCCGGGCTGGCGGGACGAGGACGTGGACGTCCACCACGCCCACAAGGCCGTCGAGTGGCTGGAGCGGATGCAGGCGGACGACCCGGACAAGCCCTTCTTCCTGTACCTGACGCCCTCCGCGCCGCACCGTCCCTGCCTGGCGCCCGCCTTCGCGGTGGACCGCTCCGAGGCGGGGCCCCGCGGGGACCTCGTCTGCGTGGTCGACTGGATGGTCGGGGAGGTGCTCGATACGCTCGACCGCCTCGGCGTGGCGGACGAGACGCTGCTGATCGTCACCTCCGACAACGGCGCACGCCCCTATGACACCGACAAGCAGACCTACGGGCACAAGAGCTGCGGGGAGCTGCGCGGCTTCAAGAGCCACATCTGGGACGGCGGGCACCGCGAGCCTTTCATAGCCCGCTGGCCGGGTGAGATCAAACCGGGCAGCACCTGCGATCAGCGCATCTGCCTGATGGACCTCATGGCCACGGTCGCCGAGATCGTCGGCGCCGAGCTGCCCGAGCGGGCGGCCGAGGACAGCTTCAGCTTCCTGCCCGCCCTCCGGGGCGAGGCGCACCAGCGTCCGGCGATGGTGCATCACTCGATCGATGGTTCCTTCGCCCTCCGCGAGGGCAAGTGGAAGGCGATCTTCTGCCGCAACCACGGCGGGTTCCCGAATGAACCGGAACTCTACGGCGGGGACCAGGACGACGACTGCCCCGGACAGCTCTACGATATGGAAAAGGACTGGCGCGAGACCACCAACCTGTGGGACCGGCGCCCGGAGATCGTCGAGCAGCTTCGCGAGCGGCTGAGGGACATCGTCGAGTCCGGGCGGAGCCGTCCCGCGCACGAGCGCTGATGTACCGACGCGACGACAGCCCGCTGGAGCCCTGGGAGTATCCCGACGAAGAGGACCTCGCCGACGGGAACGCCTCCGCCGACTACCTCCCCTGCCCGTACTGCGGCGAGCCGGTCTACGAGGACCTCGTCCAGTGCCCGCACTGCCGGATGTTCCTCGGCGTCGACTGGCGCGCCAGGCCGGAGCGGCCGAAATGGTACATGCGCTTCGGCTACTGGGGCGCCAAGACGCTCCTGCTCAACTGGATCGTCTATGGGATCCTTCTCGCGGGCATCGCCGCGATTATCGCCGCGATCCGGATCCTCTCGGAATGATCGCCGCCGGCTGACAGAACGGACCGCGACGCCGCCTCGAGCCGACACATGACCGCCCCGACACCGACAATCGCGCAACAGGCCGAGGCGATCCGCAACACGCGGGAGCGCCTGCTCTGCCTGCGCGACCCGGCCGGTCACTGGGAGGGGCGTCTGGCGACCAGCGCGCTGTCGACCGCCACGGCCGTGCTGGCGCTGCACTTCACCGACGCCGGGGCCCACGACGGGCTGATCCGCGGCGGGTTGGACTGGCTCGCGGCGCACCCCAACGACGACGGCGGGTACGGCGACACCACCGCCAGCCTTCCGAACCTCAACACCACCGCCCTGTGCTGGGCGGCTTTCGCCTGCGCTCCCGAGCCCCGCGACGAATGGCGCCGCGCCGAAGCCGCAGCGGCCGAGTGGCTCCGCGAGGTCACGGGGACACTGGAGCCCGACGCGATCGTCCGGAACATCCTGGCGTTCTACGGGCGGGACCGGACCTTCTCGACCCCCATCCTGACGGTTCTGGCGCTGGCGGGGCGACTGGGACCGCGCGAGGAGGCCTTTGCCCGCATCCCGGCCCTGCCGTTCGAGTTCGCGGCCGCTCCGCACAACCTCTGGCGGTTCCTCCGCCTGCCGGTGGTCAGTTACGCCATGCCGTCGCTGGTGGCGATCGGGCAAACGCGGCACCACTTCGCGCCGCCTCGCTGCCCGGTCAAGCGGACGTGGCGGAACCTGGCCCGCCGGCGGACGCTGCGGGTGGTTCGCAGCATGCAGGCCGGCAGCGGCGGGTTCCTGGAGGCGGTCCCGCTGACGAGCTTCGTGGCTGCGTGCCTGGCGAACATCGGACACCGTGAGCACACGGTCACCCGCGAGGCGGTGCGGTTCCTCCACGCCCTGGTCCGCGAGGACGGCGGCTGGCCGATCGACACCTGCCTGAGCACGTGGGTGACCACGCTGAGCGTGGGCGCCCTGGCGAGCGGCGGCCCGGTGAGCGACGCGCTGGACCCCGCCGCGCGTCGGCGGATCGTCCGCTGGCTGCTCGGGCAGCAATGGCGAACGGTGCACCCCTTCACCCACACGCCGCCGGGCGGGTGGTCGTGGATGGACGAGGACGGAGCGGTGCCCGATGCCGACGATACGCCGGGGGCCCTGCTGGCGCTGCACCAGCTCGCCCCGGACGCCCCCGACGTGCGCGCCGCGGCGGCCCGCGGGGTCGAGTGGCTCCTGAGGCTCCAGAACCGCGACGGCGGGATGCCGACGTTCTGTCGCGGGTGGGGCAAGCTGCCCTTCGACCGCAGCGCGACGGACATCACGGCCCACGCCGTCCGGGCCTGGCGCACCTGGCGGGACGCGATGCCCCCCCCCGCCGCCCGGCGGATCGACGCCGCCACGGGCAAGGCGTTGCGCTTCATCCGGCGCTCGCAGCGGGCGGACGGATCGTGGGTCCCGCTGTGGTTCGGCAACGAACACCAGGAGCAGATGGAGAACCCGGTCTACGGGACGGCCCGGACGGTAGCGGCGCTGGCGTCCTGCGCCGCCGAGACGGAGGCGATGCGCCGCGGATGCGCGTTCCTGCGGAGGGTGCAGCACGCCGACGGCGGATGGGGCGGCGGACCGGCCGGGCCCGCGAGCATCGAGGAGACCGCCCTGGCCGTGGAGGCCCTCGCACGGGCGGCCGAAGCGGACGGCGACGCCGAATGCCGGTCCGCGGCCGAACGCGGCGCGGCGCGGCTCATCGAGATCACCGACGCCGGAACCCGTTTCGCGCCGGCCCCGATCGGCCTGTACTTCGCCAAGCTCTGGTATTTCGAGAAGATGTACCCCGTCGTCTTCACCCTCTCGGCGCTGAACCGCGTACGTCGGCTCCCCCGCCGAGACGCCAAAACGCGGCGACCGACGACGGCCTGACCCGATGCGGCACAGCGAGGATGCGACGGCTCGCCGTTTCTACAGCCTCCTCACGGCACAGAGGGCGATGGCGATGGCGTCGGCGACGTCGGGAGGGCTGGGGGGTTCCGGGAGGTTGCAGACGCTCTGGATCGCCGCCTGCATCTGCTCCTTCGAGGCGTGCCCGTTGCCCGTGAGGCTCTTCTTGACCTCGGTGGCCGCGACGTTCCGCACGCCGAGTCCCGCCTCCTGGGCGACCAGGAGAATCACGCCGCGGGCGTGACCCATCAGGATGCTCGTCCGCGGGTGGGCGTAGTGGGCGTAGAGCTTCTCCACGGCCATGGCGTGCGGGCGCAGCTCCGCGAGCAGCTCGGCCAGGTCCGCCCGGATCTGGGCCAGCCTGTGGGGCATTTCCGCCTTGGCGTCGGTGCGGACTGCCCCGGCCTCGACGATGCGGCAGTCACGCCCGAGCAACTCGATGCACCCGTACCCGGTGACATGGAGCCCCGGGTCGACGCCCAGGATGCGCAGCGACTCAGTCACCGTCGTCGTCGGCTTCCATGTCGACCTCATCGGCGTCGGCGTCCGCCTCGGCGTTCGCCGCTTCGGCATCGTCCTCGTCGGTGACCTCGGCCGCCTGCTCGGCGATCCGCGCGACGTCGGCGGTCGGGAGGATCACCCGCGGGTGGGAGGCGTCCTCGCCGGAGCTCACGCGGCGGACGCAGTAGCCCAGCAGCTTGCCCTGGACCGTGAACACCGGCGCGCCCAGCATCGTCCGGCGCGCGACGTAGAACGTCCGCGGGCGTTTGACGACCGCCGCGATCCGATCCAGCGAGACCATCGGACGGCGATCGAGCGACTTGCCCAGGCGGGCGAGGACGATGACCTCTTCGAGCATCTTCGCCTCGGCGCCGCCGTCCAGCGCGATCGTGTGAAGCTTCTCGGGCAGCGGGTCGTCCTCGGTGGGCTCGAGGCGAACGAAGCCGAGGTCCAGGTCGGTGTCCTTGAGGATGATCCTGGCCGGGGTCTCCGTGCCGTCGGCGAAGCGGACTTTGACCTCCTCGAAGTCCGCCTTGACGGTCATGCGCATCGGGCCCTGGGGCCCCTGGACCATCCGCCCTTCCATCAGGCTCGTCGGATCGAGCATCGAGTACGGGACGAGCACAAGGTCCTTGGAGATGAGCATCCCCATCGCCTCGATTTTCCGCTCCCGGCTGCCGAGGTTTCGCCCCCCGCCGGAGGCGGTGACCTTGGCGACGGCTGCGACGTGGACGATGGCCTTGCCGTGCTCATCCAACAGCGTCCGCGCGGCCTTGACGGGCGCGTCCTCGGCGACGACGGCGGCGGGCAGCAGGGCGACGGCGGCGATCAGTGCGATGATCAGCGTGCTTCTCACGGGAATTCCTTTCAAAGTCGGATTCGCGGTGTTCTCTGGTTCGGTGCGATGCGTCCCGGCGTCCGGCTGAACTGGAGCCCGGTCCTTCGGGGCGTGCTGGCGACGGCGTCCGTCGCCCGGCGGGAGTTTTCCTTCGCAGCGCAATCTAGGACTCCGCCCGTTGCCAATCCGTCTCCAGCTCCAGGTGCCGGGTGTGGATGCCGCGCTTGACGAAGAAGACCATCCGCTTGGGCTTGCGGTCGCGGGCGTCTGCCAGGACGGCCTTGAGCTCCTTCAGCGAATCGATCGGGCGTCCGTCGATCTTCAGGATGACGTCGCCGCTGCGCAGTCCGGCCAAGGCGGCCCAGCCGGCGCGTTCCACGCGGGAGACCAGCACGCCGGTTGCGTCGGTGGGCAGTTCCTCGCGGACCTTGTCGGAGAAGCCCAGCTCGCGGGCGGTGAACTCGAAAACTTCGTCCTCGTAGCGTTTCAGCTCGCTCGGCGGACGAGGCCGGGCGGTGAGGGTGAGCTTCTCGGTCCGCTGCTTTCCGTCGCGGACGACGCCCAGCTCCACCTCCGCACCGATGGGGTACTGTCGGATGCGGTCGGCGAAGAGGTCCGCGTGCTCGGGCAGGTACGCGTTGATCTTCCGCCCGTCGAGTTCGAGGATGATATCGCCGACCTTCAGTCCGGCCGCCTCGGCCGCCCCGTCGGGCAGGATGCGCGTGATGCGCACGCCCTTCTTGCCCCGCAGATCCAGGGCGCGGGACAGGTCGCGGGTGAGCACCTGCGTGCGGGCGCCGATCCAGGCCTTCTTCGCCTGAACGGGCTTGTCCCGTTCCGGTTCCTTGCCGACCTTCACCACCGTCAGCAGGTGCTCGCGTCCGCGTTCTGCGGCCACGAGGACGGGAACGGGCTCGTCGGCGTCGGCGGTGAGCTTTCGGGTCAGCTCGCGGAGCTGGCGGACGTTCTCGACCGGCGTGTCCTCCACGCGGACAATCACGTCGCCGCTGTGCAGGGCGGGCTTGGCTTCGGCGGCCCCGCCGCCCTCGCGGAGCGTCTTGACCAGCACGCCCTCGACGCCCGGTCGCCGCGCCTCCAGGGCCGAAAGGGCCGTGAAGTTCCGCGCGGTGATCCCCCAGGAGGTCAGCTCCACGTCCTCGCCCTTGGCGGCGGAACGGGCCTCGGTGGTCAGCTCGAAGCGCTTCTCCCAGCCGTCGCGGCTGACGAGGACCGGGACGGTCGTCCCGACGGGCGTGGAGAGCACGAGCTGGTTGAACAGGGGCAACTGCTCCGGAAAGCGGACGTCGATTTCCACGCCGTCGAACTCCGTGATTACGTCGCCGGGGGCGATGCCGACCTCCGCGGCCGGGGAGCCGTCGATCACCCCGCCGACGAGGACGCCGCGGTCGACGTCGGTGGTCTTGAGCAACGGCTGGGGTTCCAGCCCGGTCCAGCTTCGTTTGACCCGCCCGGTCTGGACGATCTGGCGGTAGACGCTGCGGGCGAGGTTCGCGGGAATCGCCCCGCCGATGCCTCCGACGCCGACCTCGTTGATTCCCACGACCTCGCCGGCGAGATTCACCAGCGGGCCGCCGGAATTGCCGTGGTAGATGTGCGCATCGTGCCCGATCCAACGGACCAGGGTGCCCACCCGCTCGCCGTCGAGGCGGAACGTGCCCCCGGGCATGATCATCTCGGTGTTCGCGACGATGCCCATCGTCACCGACTGCGAGAGCCCGGCCGGGGAGCCCATCGCCAGGACGGTCTGCCCGATCTCGAGCGTTTCGGAATCCCCCCATTGCGCCACGGGGACGACCGCGTCGCCGTCTTTGCGGGTCTCGAGCTTGAGCCTGAGCACGGCGATGTCGGTCATGGCGTCCGAGCCGATCAGCTCCGCCTCGATCTCCTCGCGGTTGCTCAGGCGACAGAAGATGCGCGTGGACTTGCCCGCCACGTGGTGGTTAGTCACCACATGCCCCTCCGAGGAGACGATCACCCCGCTGCCGGAGGCCTGGTACTTGCGCAACCGGCCGCCGGAGGGGGTCGTCGAGACCACGTGGATGCGGACGAGGGCGGGGGTAGACCTCGGCCACCGCCCGGTCGATCAGTTCCGGCGTGTCCGCCTGGGGCGCCTCGGGGGACGCGCAGCCGGCCAGCAGGATCAGCAGCAGGACGGGCAGCGGATGCAGGCGAATTCGCATGGGTTGTCTCTCCTCTATCGAACGCGACCGGAGGGGTTTGGATGCTTCGCGACGCGTGGAGTTCCCACGCTTCAGTTCTCCGGAGGCGGCGGAGGCGGCGGAGGCGGCGGTCCGGCGTCCGCTCGGTCCTTCGGCTCGGCGTCTTCCCCTTCGGCGGATTCCTCCGGCGGCGGGGGCCCGGAGGGCCCGGCGGCGGCGTCGATCACGGCCGTACGGGCCAGCAGGTCGCCGAGGCGCTGGCGGTAGCGGGTGATCAGCGGGAGGATGAGCACCAGCAGGAGCACGAAGAACCCGCGCGGGGTCAGGCCCATCAGCAGCAGGAGCACCTCCAGCACCCGCACGAGGTTGCGGAGGACGATCTCCCGGACGGTCGGCGCCCGCCCGCCGTCGCCGCGGACGCACAGCTTGAGAAGCAGCTTCCCCGGCGTGGACCGGGTCTTGAGTTCCCAAAGGGTGCACCAGGCGGCGTAGAGCAGGACCGAGCCGATCTGGGCGATCGCCAGGCGAACGCCGCCGTCCCGGGCGATCAGTTCCTCGAGGCGCGGCTCGATGTCGTCCATCGACTTCGGCGGATCGAGCATCAGCTCGGGGACGAACAGCAGCGTCCCCAGGATCAGCCAGGGCGCCAGGTCGATCACCGCCGAGGAGAGCCGCTTGACGTACGGGCCGACGACCATCGCCTCGGGCAGCGTGAAGGGCTTTATGGGCGTCTTGGGGCGCAGCAGGAACAGCGGAATCGCGATGGCGATCATCAACCCCCACATGAAGTAGTGGATGATGTCGATGGCGGCGGAGGTGTCCACGTGCCGCTCGAAGGCGTCGACTCCGGTGGTGGAGGTGACCTGCCCGGTAAGGTCCACCATCGCCAGGCGCGGCGCGCCGTTCTGGCGCCAGACCAGCGCCACCTGGTTGCCCAGCGCCGCGAGGTGGATGGGCTGCTTGCCCGGCCAGGGGGTCGCCTCCCCGCCCTCGGAGCGCACGGTCTGGACGGTCAGAACCGGGCGGTCCGCCTGCGCGGCCTGCGGATCGTGCAAGACCAGCAGCAGTTCGCGCGGTCCGCCGTCATCGCCGGCGACGGCGAAGACCATCGCCGCGCGGGCCTCGGCGGCGTCGGCGCCCGCCGCGGTGACGCCGATCGCCTGCGCTTGGGCGACGCGCGGCGGAAGGGGCACGTCGCTGACGACGCCCGCGCGGAGAACCCGCAGCTTCGGCCGCTCGTCCAGCGGGGCGTTGAGCACGTAGAGGCGCGATCCAACGGCCGCGAGGTGGATCGCCGCCTCCGCGCCGAGATCCTCGCCCTCCAGCACGGCCAGGAGGTCCCAGGCGTCGTTGGGCGCCGGACGGTCCGCGTGGGACGCCGCGGCCACCAGTCCCGCCTGACTCCAAAGCGCCA
>CAYTQL010000084.1:0-10101 GCA_964439555.1 uncultured Planctomycetaceae bacterium
CCACCGCCGCGGCGCTGCTGGCGAACCTCTGCGAATGCCAGGGCCCCGCACCGGCGATGCGTCTCGACGCCGTCGGCTGCGGCGCGGGCACGCGGGAGGGCGACCCGGCCGCGAACGTGCTCCGCGTGTTCCTGGGCGAACCGGACCCCGGCGGGGAGCTCGACGCGGTCGTCGAGGTCTCCGCGAACATCGACGACACCACCGGCGAGCTGCTCGGCGCGACGATCGAGAAGCTCCTGGCCCTCGGCTGCCCGGACGCCTGGGCGACGCCGATCGTGATGAAGAAGTCCCGCCCGGCGTGGCGTATCTCGGCCGTGTGCGAACACGGCGACGTGGACGCCGTTGAACGGCTGATGTTCACCGAAACGGGCACGCTGGGCGTGCGGAAGGTCCCGATGCAGCGGCGGAAGCTCACCCGGGAGTTCTGCACCGTCGAGACGCGTTACGGGCCGATCCGTGTGAAGCGTGGACTGCTCGACGGGCGTCCCGCGACCGCAGGATGCGAGTTCGAGGACGCCCGCGCCGCCGCCGAGGCCCACCATGTGCCCGTCCGCGAGGTCATGGACGCCGCGATAGTCGAGTATCGCAAGGAGGCGAATTCGTGAGTGAGACGCACCTGGCGGTTCTGATCGCCGGCGGCGGCGTTGCGGCCGGTGTCGCGGCGCTGCTGGCGTGCCTGGTTCTGCGCGGGCGCACCGGCGGGGCCCGGCGTCCGTCGCCCCCCCGCGACGACGCCCTCCAGGAGCGGATCGACGCCATGAAGAGCCTGCTGCTCCGCGCCGACCGCCACATCGCCCAGCTCCGCGAGCTCTCGCGCGACCCGGAGGCGGAGCCCGTCGCGCCGGCTTCGGCCGAGCGGTCCAGCGAGGTTCGCCGCCTCGCCGAGACGGGCGCATCCCCCGAACGGATCGCCGAGCGGACGGGCATCGACGTCGGCGAAGTCGAGCTGCTGCTCAACCTCCAACGCGCCGGGGAGCGGGTATGAGTGCGGGAACCGTCATTCTCTTGATCGTCCTGGGCGGCATCACGCTGGTCTGGGCGTCGCGACACCTGATGATCTCCCGTGAGCGCCGCACCGGGTTCGTCCTCACACCCCCTTGCCCGGGCCCGCCGGAAGCGGCGCCGAAAATCAGCGTCGTCGTGGCCGCCAAGGACGAGGCCGCGAACATCGAGACCTGCCTGCGAACGATGCTCGATCAGGACTACCCGGACTTCGAGATCGTCGCCTGCAACGACCGCAGCGACGACGAGACCGGGGCGATCATCGACCGCCTCGCCGCCGAGCATTCGCGCCTCCGGGCGGTGCACATCACCGAGCTGCCCGACGGGTGGTGCGGCAAGAACAACGCCATGCAGCACGGGATCCGCGCCGCGACGGGCGAGTGGATCTGCATGATCGACGCCGACTGCCGCCAGCTCTGCGACCGCACCCTCTCGGTGGCGATGCAGTACGCCGAAGACACCGCCGCCGACCTGCTCAGCGTCCTGCCGATCCTGGAGATGAAGGGCTTCTGGGAGTACGTCATCCAGCCGGTGTGCAGCGGGGTGATGATGATCTGGTTCCACCCGGACAAGGTCAACAGCCCCAACAAGCCCAACGCCTACGCCAACGGGGCCTTCATGCTCATCCGCCGCAGCGCCTACGAGCAGCTCGGCGCCCACGAGGCCGTCAAGGACCGCGTCAACGAGGACATGCACATGGCCGCCCTGGTCAAGCGGGAGGGGCTGAACCTGCGGGTGGTTCGCTCGCGGGGCCTCTACCTGGTGCGGATGTACACCTCGCTGCGCGAGATCGTCCGCGGCTGGACGCGAATCTTCTTCGGCACCTTCGGAACCGCCGCCCGCCTGAGCGTCTCGCTGGCGGTGGTGACGATCATGGGCGTCCTGCCGTACCTGACGCTGATCGCCGGGGTGGGCGCGGCGACGGCGACGGGGCAGCTCGGCTGGTGGCTGGTGACGATCCTCTCGGCCGCGGCGGTCGGGCTCCAGGTCAGCGTGATCTACCGCTTCTACGCCCTGGCCGGGGGCAAACGGGCCCTGGCGTGGACCTACCTGCTCGGCTGCCTGGTGACGATGCTCTGTCTCGGCGGCGCGCTGACCAAGCTCCGCCCGGGCTCGCGCCTCCAGTGGCGCGGCACCAGCTACGCGCCGCCGGGGAGCTCCTGACCGCCCCGAGGCGCTTGGCAGCGCGCGCGTCGCCCGGTAGGCTTGGGACATGGACCACTACTATGCACTCCGCCGCAACCTCGGGCGCTCCACCTACCGCCCCTCGCGCTGGCCGTGGTGGCTGGGGTTCAGTTGCGTGCTCGGGGCGCTGGGGTTCGTCGGCGCAGGCGCTCTGGGAGGCTTCGAGTACGTCCTGACGGGGCTGCTGGCGGGTCTGCCGACGCTTGGGACGATCTACCTCTTCGCCGAGAATGCCGGGCCGCGGATGATCCGCCCGGGCGAGCACCTGGTGATCGTCGCGGTCAACATGGGCTGGTGGATGCTCCTCCTGCGCCGGGTCTACATCATGGACGCCGAACCGGGCCCCGCCTGGGGGCGGCTCGTCGGGCGATTGTTCCTCAATCTCGCGCTCAACATCCTCGCCGCGATCGCCCTGATCGCCACCCTCTGAGGCAGGCGCACCCGGCCGAGAGCCGCGCCGGAAGACGCGTGGACATGACCCGCAGACCCGCCTATGCTGGCGGCATGGGCGGAATCGGGGACCCTCCGCGCCGTCGTCCCGCGCCGGCGTCGTCGGAGCGGGCGTGGCGGCTGGGCGTGAGCTGCCTGATCGGAATCGGCGGCGTGACCGTGGTTCGCGCCTGCGGCGCGATCGCCCCACCGACCTGGGCCTTCACCAGCCTGCCCGGCGCCGCGGCCGTGCTGGGGATGCGGAGCTATCCCCCGGCGGCGGAGCTGGTCGGCGGCGTGCTCAATATCGGCCGGTGGTCCCTGCTGCTGCGGGGCGTGTTCGCCCGGCCTCCCGGAACCGACCCGCCGTGGATGCGCTTCTCGGTCCGCCTCTTCATCAATGCTGGAATCACCTTCCTGGGCATGGACGCAGCCGTCGCCCTGGCGGAACTCATCGAGTGAACTCGCCGCCGCGCCCGCATGATGCGCAATCCGCCCTGCGATCCGCGGGGTGCGCGACAAATTCGTGGCATGGGCGAGACGGCCGTGGGACGCATGACCGGGATGACCATGCCACAAGACGGACGCGCGCCCGATCCGCGATCGGCGCTCGATTGTCCTTGCACCGCGCACCGCCTCCACTAGGCTGTGAGGCTTTCCCGAGGAGAGTTCCATGCAGAGCAGACGTTGCGTCGTCGTGGGCGCGGGCGGCATCTTCCGCGCCTGGTCCGGACCGCTCGACGAGGAGCCGGTCGAGGTCGCCGCGATCGTGGACCTGGACATCGAACGGGCTCGCGCGCGCGTCGAGGCCCACGCCCCGGACGCCGAGGCGTCCGACGACCTGCCCGCGGCGCTGAAGGCCCACGAGCCCGACTTCGTCGTCGACCTCACCGTCCCCGACGCCCACTGCGAGGTCACCATCACCGCACTGGAGCACGGCTGCCACGTCATCGGCGAGAAGCCCATGGCCGCGAACATGGACCAGGCCCGCCGCATGGTCCGGGCGGCCGAGGCGGCCGGGAAGATCTACGCCGTCTCGCAGAACCGCCGGTGGAACCCGCTGCACGACCGCCTCCAACGCACCGTCGCGGCCGGGGAGGTCGGCCCGCTGACCACCGCCAACTGCGACTTCTACCTCGGCGCCCACTTCGGCGGGTTCCGCGCCGAGATGCCCAGCCCGCTGATCCTGGACATGGCGATCCACCACTTCGACCTCGTCCGGTTCTTCACCGGCAAGGACGCCACGGCCGTCTACGCCCACGAGTTCAACCCGGCCGGGAGCTGGTACAACGGAGACGTGGCGGCGAGCTGCATCTTCGAGATGACCGACGGGGTGGTCTTCACCTACCGCGGGAGCTGGTGCGCCGAGGGCTGCGAGACGAGCTGGAACGGCGACTGGCGACTGATCGGGCGGCAAGGGACGCTGATCTACGAGCGGGACGGGGAGCCCCACGGGCAGGTCGTCGCAGGCGACGAGGGCTTCCGGCGTCCGCTGCGCGACGCCGAGATCGCCGATCCGCAGATCGATCGCCAGGGACAGGGCGGGGCGCTGCGCGAGTTCCTCGCCGCCCTCGACGGCGGACCGACCCCGCAGACCGAGTGCCACGACAACATCAAGTCCCTCGCCATGGTCCACGCCGCCATGGAAAGCGCCCGCAAAGGCGAGCGCGTCGAGGTCACGACCCTGTAACCACAGGACGAGCACCTCCGGGTCATGGACGAATGGCTCTGCCGCGTCGGACTCGGGTACCAGGTGAACCGCTCGCGGCTCCACGGCATCGCGGCCGAGTGGCGGACCTTCGTCCCGCAGACCGCCGACCTTCAAGGCGATGCTCGCCTCCGACCGCGCGCCCGACGCGGCCACGATCAGTCGCGACGAGTTCCTCGGGCCCTACCGCGACTATCACAGGGGAGTTGGGTTCTGGGTTCGGTGGGGATGCGGGCGGTGACGGTGGTGCCCTCGGAGCCGGTGGTGATCTTCAGTTCGCCGCCGGCGGACTCGGCGCGTTCGCGCATGGTTTTGAATCCCAGACCGCGGGAGAGGGCGCTTTGGTCGAACCCGCCTCCGCGGTCGGCGACGCTCAGTTCGATGCGCCCGCCCCCGGCCGCGACGGACACGCGGATCGGGCTGCCCTCGGCGTGGCGCAGGGCGTTGCTGACGGCCTCCTGGGCGATGCGGAAGAGGGTGATCTCCAGTTCGCGGCTCCAGCGGGTCTCCTCCAGCTCGGAGGCGTAGTCCAACTCGATATCGACCAGTGGGCCGCAATCCCGCACGAGCTGGGCGAGCGAGGAAATCAGCCCCAGTTCGTCCAGTGACGCCGGGTAGAGCCCCCGGCAGAGGTCGTGGATCTTCCCGGTCAGGCGGCGGCACTGGGTATTGAGCTGCTCGACCCGGTCGGCGGCGAGTTCGCAGTTCGCTTCGCGGCAGGTCTTGGCGACGGCGCGGAGCTGCATATGTATGGCGACCATCTCCTGCCCGATGGAGTCGTGCAGCTCGCGCGCCACGGCGCGGCGTTCCTCCTCGCGCGCCCAGGCGACCCGCCAGTGCGCCCCGCGGAGCAGCGCCTCGGCCTCCTTGCGCTCGGAGATGTCGAGCATCGTGCCGATGATCCCGAGCACCCGCCCCTGCTCGTCCTGGATGCACGACTTGTAGAAGATCACGTCATGGTCCCGCCCGTCGGCGAAGCGGACCTTCCCCTCATACCGTTGCGAGCCGCCCGCGCGAAGCAGGGCGCGGTCCATCTGGTCGTAGATGCGGGCGAGTTCCGGCGGCGCGACGTCCTGCACCCGTTTGCCGATCATCTCCCGCACGCGAATGCCCAGCGCCTCCTCGAAGGCGCGGTTGCATCCGCGGTAGACGCCGTCGGCGTCCTTGTGAAACACGGGGACCGGAAAGGCGTCGAGCAGCGACTCGGCCACGTCGTCCGGGGTCTGCTGCGCCTCGGAGATGTACTGCCCGGCGTCGCGCAGCGCCCGGGCGAGCCGCTCCGTGCGCGAAACGCCCCCGGGGGCTCCAGTCCCGTCGAGACTGTCGGATTCACGCGACTGCGACATGTGACCCGCCTGTCAAGGAGTACGGAATACTCCTACGGGTATTCTATACCCCGCTAAGGGTCCCGGACTACGCGAGTTGCCCCAGCATCCGGCGCAGCTCGGCGGCGTTCTCGGCCGCCTGCCCCCGGTGACAGTTATTGAAAAAGACGTATATCTGCTCGGCCTGGTCCTCGCAAGCCTCCCACTGCTCGAGGAACCCCGCGAGTTCTTCGCGGGAGTAGGAGTAATCGTACCGCAGGGCGGCGCCGGAGTACCATTTCCCGGCATCGCGGGAATGGGGGCGTAGGTAGCCGACCGGTCCGGTGATCGTCGGCGAATGGCGGAAGAGCCCGCGGATGTCGGGAACGTCGGGGATGACCATGGCCGCGTTCCGCTCGCGGAGCCCTTCGACCGTGCTCGGATGCGCCCAGCTCCGGTGACGGAACTCGACGGCCAGGCGGGTCGCGTCGCCGAACTCGGCGATCGCCGAGGCGAGGTACTTGCGGTTGTCCACCGTGCGGTGGAAGGACTGGGGGAACTGGAGCAGGACCCCGATCAGACGCTCGGACTCCCGCACCGGCGCCAGTTCGGCGAGGAAGGGCTCGATCGTGGAACGGTCGCCCTCGTGGGTGGTGGACTTGTTCGCCTTGACCCAGAAGACGAAGCCCTCCGGGCTGCGACGGACCATGGACTCCATCGTCCGCGCCACCGGCATGCGGTAGTACGTGTAGTTGACCTCCACGGCGTTGAAGTGCTCGGCGTAGCGGTCGAACATCTCCGCCGGGCGGGTTCCCTCCGGGTACCACGGGCCGACCCAGTCGTTGAACGAGTATCCGCTGGTGCCCACCACGTACTTGTCCGCGCGCTCGGCGTTCATTGCTGGTCTCCCGGCGGCCGCGACCGACGGCGACGCCGACCCGTACAATACCCTATCTTTCGGCGGATTGCACCCGAAATCCGATGCGCTGCGCCTGGGGGTGTGCGCGTCCGTATTGTGGCATGGCCATCTTGGTCATGCGTCCCACGGCCGTCTCGGGCGTGGGGCACGGGCAGGATGCCCATGCCACGAAGTTGTCGCGCACCCGACCTGGGAACGATCCGTGCTCGGGCGGGGCGCTGCGCCTTCGCCGTCGCCTCGCGGTTTTCCGGGCCCGCTTTGCCGCCCGGACGGGGTTTGCGTACAATCTTCGCATGCCCGACCGCCCGGAGACCAACGTCGTGCTCATCGGCATGCCCGCCGTGGGCAAGAGCACCGTGGGGGTCCTCCTGGCCAAGGCGACCGGGCGGAACTTCATCGACACCGACGTGTGGATCCAGTCCCGCACGCAGCGTTCGCTCCAGGATATTCTGGACGCGGAGGGGATGCTCAGCTTCTGTCGCACCGAGGAGCGGACGATCCGCGAGTTGGGGGTCCGCGGGCACGTGATCGCCACCGGCGGGTCGGTCCCCTATTCCACGCCCGCGATGGCCCACCTCCGCGACGGCGGAGTGATCGTGCACCTCGACCTGCCCCTCGCCGAAATCGAGCGACGCCTGACCAACCTCGCCACGCGCGGAGTGGTGCTGCCCCGCGGGTTCACCCTGGCCGACCTCTACGCCGAGCGCCACCCCCTCTACCGCACCTGGGCGGACGTGACGATCGACTGTGCCGGCAAAAGCCAGGACCGCATCGTCACCGAGCTCGTCGGCCGCCTGGACGCCTGAGACGCCCGCCGACTGCGGGGCGACGTCGTCGAGCGGAAGAAAGGGGTACACGGGATGCGGCGATGACGGCGCGATTGTGTCGCCGCGTACTACGGATGCGCCACAGCCGTCGGCGGTCCGGGTTACAGGGCGTCGCGGACGGCGCGGATGTGCTCGGGAGTGGTCCCGCAGCAGCCGCCGATGATGTCAGCGCCGGCGGCGGCGAGGTCGGGCGCGTGAGCGCCGAACTCCTCGGGGCCCATCGGGAAGTAGGTCCGTCCGGAGGCGTCGACCCGGGGCACGCCGGCGTTGGCCTTGACCCAGATCGGCAGGTCGGTTGCTTCGCGGAGCAGGCGGGTGACCCTCACGTAGTTGCCGGGTCCGACGCCGCAGTTGGCGCCCACCGAGCTGCCGCCGTTCTCGGCGATCCGGCGGGCGGCGTCCGCCGGCTGGTCGCCCATCATCGAGGCGGTCTGCTCCGGTCCGGAGGAGAAGGTCATTGATCCGACGATCGGCAGATCGGTCACCGATCGGGCTCCCTGAAGGGCGACGATCAACTCATCCAGCTCGTTGAAGGTTTCCAGGAGCAACCCGTCGACGCCGCCGGAGACCAGGGCTTCGGCGGCTTCGGCGAAGGCGTCGCGGATTTCCTCCTGCGGCGTCTCCTGGAGCATCACAAGCTTGCCGCTGGGCCCGAGGCTCCCGAGGACCCTCACCTCCGTGCCCTCGACGGCCTGGCGGGAGATCTTCGCAGCGGCGACGTTCAGCTCCGCGAGGCGGTCGGCGAGTCCGTGGTTGCCCAGGATGAAGCGGTTGCCCCCGAAGGAGTTGGTGATGATGCAGTCCGCTCCGGCGTCGACGTAGCTTTTCGCCACGGCCAGGACCGCATCGGGGTCTTCGACATTGAGAAACTCGGGCGAAGCGCCGGGCCCGAGACCGCGCTTTTGCAGCTCCGTTCCCCACGCCCCGTCGCTGACTCTCGGCTCGGATACGAAACGTCTCAGGTTCCAACTCACGGCGCGCCCTTTTCTCTGACTAAAGCATGAAAGAAGAATAGCATACGCCTCGCGAGCAAATCGAGCGCGGACGGCGAAAAGTTCTCAGGAATCCTTCGAACGGGACGCCGCTCGGCTCGCGGGCTCGGGCAGGGAAGCCCGGGAGGTCTCCACCTGCTTGCGCAGGTCCGGTTGATCGGGCTGGAGGCGGAGGCTCTCGGTCCACGCGGAGATCGCCTGGCGGAGCGTGGCGGGCTTCCCGTCGGCGCGGTAGGCGGCGTGGAGCAGGTCCCCGAGGTATCGGTGCGTCTCGGCCGCGTCGGGCAGGAGCCCGACCGCCCGGCGTGCACCGACGACGGCGGCGCCGAGGCGACCGCAGCGCCGCGCGGTCAGCGAGTAGTTGATCCACGCGGCGGGGTTTTTCGGCGTTTGCTTGACGACCTCGGCGTAGGCGGCGAACGCCGGTTCCGGGCGCTCGAGGGCGCTGCGGACCTCCCCCAGCGCCATCCACGCGTGGTCCCAGTCCGGCTCGAGCACGACGACGCGGCGCCAGAGGCGTTCGGCCTGACCGAGCTTGCCCTGTCGGCGGGAGGCGACGGCGAGGTTGGCCAGGGCCCCGGCCGAGCCGGGCGCAAGCTCCAGCACGCGTCGGAAGCTCCTCTCGGCGTCGGCGAGCCGCCCGAGCTGGAGCTGTGCCCCGCCGATGCAGAAGTGCGCTTCGACGAGGACCTCCGGGTCGCCCGCGTCGCCCGGGGCGCCGGCAAGCTCGATCAGCCGCCGCCCGGAGCGGAGGGCCTCCCGCGGGCGGTTCTGCGACGCGAGGCACACGACGAGCATGTGCAGGGCGTCCACGTCGTCCGGACGCAGTTCCAGGGCGCGGCGGTAGGCGTCGACGCCCGCCGCGAGGTCGCCGCGCCGGACCGCACGATTCCCGACCTCGCGCCAGAATGCCGGGTCCCGGGCTTCGGCGGCCAGGCCGAGCAGGATCGCCCGGCCGAAGCGGCGATGGGCGCGGAGGAGCCTGCGGGCGCCCCGCCCGGCGGCGGCGAGTGCGCCTCGACCGGCCGCGCGAAGGCGGGAGGCGAGTGCGAGCGGGTCGGCGTCCGGCTCGGCGGCCCGGGCGGCGCGCGTGGTCGCGACGGCGACCTGGGCAGGCCGCGTCGCCGCGGTCCGCTCCGACGTGTCCGCCGGCGGGTCCTCACAGGCCGCGAGCGTCAGCAGCAGCCCGGTCAGGATGAGCGTGCCTCGGGGCATGCCGCGATTGTAGGGCGTCCGGTCCGCCGGGCAAACGCCGCGGTCACATCTCCCGGCCGAGGGCTTCGGCGACGCGCTTGAGCGTGGGCATCAGCTCGCCGAGCTGGCGGGGGCTGAGGCTCTGGGCGCCGTCGCTCATGGCGTGCTCGGGGTCGGGGTGGACCTCCACGATCAGCCCGTCCGCCCCGGCGGCGAGCCCCGCGCGGCACATCGCCGGCACGAGGTGGGCATGTCCCGTCCCGTGCGAGGGGTCCACGATAACCGGCAGGTGCGTCTTGTCCTGGAGCTCGGGGACGCTGGTCAGCGGGAGGGTGTTGCGGCAGTAGGTCTCGAAGGTGCGGACGCCGCGTTCGCAGAGGATCACCTGCGGATTGCCGCCGTTGATGATGTACTCGGCCGCGAGGAGCCACTCGTTGAGGTGGGCGCTCATTCCGCGCTTGAGCAGGACGGGTTTGCTGGCTTTCCCGGCCGCTTCGAGCAGCTTGTAGTTCTGCATGTTGCGCGCGCCGATCTGGATGAC
>CAYTQL010000085.1:0-10098 GCA_964439555.1 uncultured Planctomycetaceae bacterium
GATCAGGCTGCGGTGCCCCTCGTGCAGGGCGCCGAGCGTGGGCACGAACCCGATGCGCCGCCCGAGGCGGCGGGCCTCGCGGACGGCGCGGCGGACCGGGGGAATCGCTCGCAGTACGTTCACGGTTCCTCCCTGTCGTCGCGGTCCAGCATCTTCAGCACTTCCGCGCCGAGCCCGGCACGCGCTTCCGGGCGGCGCAGGTCGGTCTCGTCGGTGCGGACCGCCAGCACCGGCGCATCGGAGACCCGGCGGATGTCATGGTATGCGCTGCGCATGTCGCGGAGAAACTCCGCGGTCATCACCTTCTCGTACCCCCGGCCCCGCCGGGCGATGCGCTCGAGCAGCACCGCCTCGGGGGCATCGAGGACGATCAGCACGTCTGGCGGACGGACCAGCCCCTCCAGCCGGCGGACCAGGGGCTCATAGAGCGCCCGGTAGTCGTCGTCCAGCAGGCGGCGGGAGGCGTAGAGGCGGTCCTGGCAGAAGCCGTAGTCGCTGATGTAGAGCCCCTGCCCCGGCCAGGTGAACAGCGAAAGCTGCGCCACCCGCGAGATCAGGAAGTGCAATTGGGCGGGCAGGCGGCTCTCGGGCGCCCCGGCGTAGGACTCGGCGAGGAAGGGATTCTCGGCGAAGGTCTCGCGGATCAACTCCCCGTTCAGATCCGCGCAGAGCCCCTCGGCGAGGGTGGTCTTCCCGCACCCGGGCGGGCCGATGACGCTCACCAGCGCGGCGCTCACGAAGCAGTCTCCAGTTCCGCCAGCAGCTCCCCCACCGTCCGCCCGAGCAGCGGATGGCGCAGCGCCGCGGCGATCTCGGCCAGGGGGCGAAGCACGAACAACCGCTCGTGCATCCGCGGATGCGGAACCGTCAGCCGCGGGGACGCGTGCACCAGGTCGCCGATCAGCAGGATGTCCAGGTCGCAGGTCCGCGGACCCCATCGCTGCTCGGCGGCGCGGTCGCGCCCGCGGGCGGCCTCGATGCGCTGGAGCGCGTCGAGCAGCGCCTCGGGCGCCAGCGTGGTCTCCACGGTCGCCGCGGCGTTGATGTACTCCGGCTGGTCCTCCGGGCCGCCGACCGGGGCGGTACGGTGAAACTGGCTGATTCGCCGGACGGTGATCCCCTCCGCGCGGTCGAGGTCCTTCAGCGCCTCCAGGAGCGTCCCGGCCGCGCCGCCGACGTTGCCTCCCAGCCCGATCTGCGCCCGCAACGAAACCAACTACTCACCGCCCTCGATCCGGACGTACGCCACGCCGCTGCGCGGGCCCGGATAGGCGCCCTGCCCGCCCGGGAACATCGGGCTGCACACCGCCTGGACGCTGGTGACCCCCGGCGTGAGATAGAGCTCGTCGCCGAGGCTCATGTAGTCCAGCGGACGGGCCGGGATGTCCAGCTCCCGGACCGCGACCGTCCCGCCGGGCGGAAGCGCGACGCGCTTGCCCAGCGACGATTGCCCCGTCGCGTCGGCCCGGATCACCAGCAGGTTCTCGGCCGCCTTGTCGGCGTCGGTCATCTCCTGCACGCCGCCGATCCGCACGACCCGGTCGGCCTCGGCGTCGTTGCGCAGATGAACCGTCAACGCGACGCTCTGACCGACCGCCACGCTCTGTTGACCGGTGGAGAGCCCGCAGCGGATGCCGTTGACCGGCTCGCCCCAGAGGACCTCCCCGGCCGCGGTGGGCTCGGGCTCTTTGGGCGCCTTGCGGGCCGCCCCGGTCTTCCCATCCTCTTTCCCGTCCGGCTTGGGGGCGTCTTCCCCGCCCCCGCAGCCGGTCAGGGCGATGAGCAATGCGGCGAGGCTCGACATCATCCGCGTGAATCCCATGAGGGGTTCCTTCCGTTTCGGGCGATCCGCTTGAAAGGGCATCGCCTGCAATGGACTGGCGTCGGTGGAAAACGGATGCTACGCCCGGCGCCCCGGCGGGTCAAGAACGGCAGAATCCGCGGGGGGTGCTCGCCCACAGGGCAGGAGAACACGGTGAGCAGAAAGGGGAAACAGCCCGGGGGCCCTGCCGCCGGACTCGCACACGGCGGGGTCGTGAGCCGGACCCGGCGCAGCAGACGGCGGAAGCCGGACGCGGCCGACTTCCGCCGTGGATGCGAGCTTGCGCTGGTCCGGTGCGTCTACTTGCCGGGCAGCTTGGCCTGCTCGTGATATTCGTAGAAAGTGTCGTAGTTCTTGCGGAGGTACCCGCCGGCGGTGACGCGGACGCCGTTGAGCACCGCGCCGATCACGTGCCCGCCGACGCGGTCGATCATGTCCCGGGCGCGTCCGACGACGCCATAGGTGTTCACCCCGGCGCGGACGACCATGACCGTCCCGTCGACGATGCTCGAGAGGATCGCCGGGTCGGTCACGACCAGCACCGGTGCGCCGTCGAAGAGGATCTGGTCGAACTCGCCCTTGAATTCCTCGATGAGCTTGACCATCCGGTCGGAGCCGAGCAGTTCGCCCGGGTTGGGCGGCATGGGCCCGGCGGGCATCACCGAGAAGTTCGGCTCAATCTCGCGGACCAGTTCACGCCAGTCCGACTCGCCGACCAGGGCGCTGCTGAGCCCCGCCTCGGGCGTCTGCGGGAAGAGGTCCTTGATCATCGGCTGGCGGAAATTCGCGTCGATGACCAGAACCTTCTTGCCCCCGCGGGCGATGCTCGCGGCGAGGTTGAGCGTCACCGTGCCCCGCCCGTCCTCGGGCATGGCGCTGGTGACCAGCAGGCTGCGACGCTGCTCCGGCGGGCCGGAGAACAGCAGCGTGGTGCGCACCTGCCGGAAGGCCTCACCGACCAGGGAGTTCGGGTTCGTCAGGAACGCCAGGCGCATGTCGTCGATGTCGTCCTCGACGTCGTCGAGGTGCGGGACCATGCCCAGCAGGGGCAGATCGAGCTTCCGGGAGACATCGCCGGGGTTCTTGACGGAGGTGTCCACGAACTCCAGCAGGAACGCCAGGCCCAGTCCGCTGACCAGCCCGAGCAGGACCCCGAGGGGCACCAAGACCTCCAGGCGAGGCCAGGAGGGCTCGCGCGGCTTGACGGCGCGGACCTTGAGGTTCAGCGGATCGTACTGCTTCAGCGCCAGGCGACGGCTCATCGTGCCGTCGTCGATCTTCCGGATGCGATCGGTGAGCTCGTCGCGCTGCGCTTCGAGGCGTTCGAGGGTTTCGAGGGTCTGCTGGACGTCCTGGGCGCGGGTGTCGGCCTCGTTGTACCTCTCCTGGGCCTCGGCCAACTGGGCGACCAGGGCATCCCGCATCCCGACGCGGGCGTCGCGGATCTGCGCCTTGGCGTCGTCCTTGATGGTCTTCTCACGCTCGGCGAGCTGCTTCTCCACGCTCGCGAGGCGGTTGCGGATCGACTTGACCGAGGGGTGTCCGGGTCCGAACTTCCGCAGCAGGTTGTCGTACTCGGTCTCCAGGTTGACCTTCGTAACCCGCAGGGAATGCACCAGACTGTCCTGGTTGATCGCGTCCGCGACCTCGCGGGCGCTGTCCAGGTCGATCTGGTCCAGCTCGGCGACCGCCGCGCGGGCCTGCTGGACCTGCTGCTCGAGCTGGATGATCAGCCGGGTGTAGCTCTCCAGCCGGGTCGCCAGGGTGTTGCGCCGCTCCCGGAGCGTGCTGACCTGCTGGTTCGCCCGGATGGACGCGATTTCCTCGGTTACCCGCTTGCGCTGCAGGTCCAGCCCCGTCCGCTCCTCCCGGAGCTGGTCGATCTCACGCTGCGACTCGGCGCTGGTCTCGCTGCGGGAGATCTCCACGGCCGCCTCGCCAATGCTGTTGGCGATGATCGCCAGGTCCTTTCGGTCCTGGTCGGCCTTGGCCTGGTCGCTGACCGCGATGCGGATCCAGGTGGTGTCCCGCACGGGCGCGACCGTGACCATCTCCTCCAACTCGACGAGCATCTGCTCCGGGCTGGTGCGGCGATACCAGTTGGTCTTCTGGAGATCGTCATCCTCGTCCAACGCCTGGCGCAGCACGCCTTCGGTCTTGACCATCTCGGCGTGCGAGTTGATCCACCGCTCCATGGCGTCGGCCTGGTACTGCCGCGTCCCGCCGCCCAGCGGATCGGCCGAGGGCGGGCGGAAGGACAGGAAGGCGCTGGCGGTGTAGGACGGCGCATAGCGCTCCCAGAGAAAGTGCCCGCCGATGCCCAGCGCGGTGAAGAAGATCACGCACAGCAGGATCAGCCAGAACCGCTTGCGCAGGATGCGCATCACGTCGCGCCCGGTCAGCCCGCTCTGCGCGCCGCCGCCGGCGCTGCGAACGGGTCGCTGGGCGGATCGCACGATCTGGGGGGTCGCTTCTCGAGTCGGTACAACGCTCATGTCTCACTCCTTGCCGAAGCGATTTCCTCGACGCGTTTGATCGCGTCGCGGAGGAGGGGATACAGTCGGTCTTCCTTGCGATTCGTGACCAGGTCCATCGCCTGCTTGTACTGGCCGAGAGCCTCGCTGAGCCGGCCGGTGTTCTCGTAGACCCAACCGAGGTGGTATCGGATGGCCGCGGTGGGCTCGCCCAGTTGCGCCGCGCGGAGCAGGTGGTGCTCGGCCCGGTCGAACCGTTCGAGCTTCGCCAGCGTCCAACCGTAGGTGTCCAGCACCTGCGGTTCGCGGGGCAGCAGCCTCGCGGCGCGGCGGACATACTCCAGGCCCTTCTTGGGCTGCCCGAGCTGCTCGGCGTACAGGTACGCCAGGTTGTTCAGCGCCCGGGGGTCGTCGGGCCGGTGCTTGAGCACGGCGAGGTAGGCCCGCTCGGCCTTGGACCACTCGCTCATTCCGTAGTAGGCGGCGGCGATCATCAACTGCACGGCCGCCTTGTCGTCCGGCGACTTGGCGCGCGTCAGGGCCTCTTCGAGCAGGGGCAGCGCCTTGGCGTAGTCCTGCGGACCGCCCTCGGCGATGTACAATTCGCCGAGCAGCGCCCGGAACAGCCAGTTGCCGGGGAACCGCTCGGCCCAGGCGGTGAGCTTCGTGATCGCCCGGTTCATTCCGTACGCCCGGATGACCTGCTGCATCATGCTCTTCATGGCGCGAGGGGTGGTTTCTCCGAGGACCTCGATGAAAAGCTTCTCGGCCTCGGCTTCCCGCCCCTTGCCCACCAGAGCGGCCGCCTTGGCGCCGCGGACCCATCGGCTCAGCGTGGTCGAGCCGGTCCACTGCTCAGAGGCCGAAAGGACCTGGTCGTATCGTTCCGCGTTCAGCAGCCCCACCATGTAGGACTCCACCACCGCCGGGTTTCGCGGGGCGAGTTCGTACGCCTTCGCTAACGCGGCGAGGCGCCGACCTCGTTCGGCGCGCTTGCGCCACATGCGGGCTTCGAGCAAGCGCAGCCCCGGATGGTCCGGGCGCCGCTTCTGCGCCCGGCTGAGCAACGACTCCATCTGGCTCCAACGGTCGTTCCGGAGGTACATCTCGCCCAGCGCCATCGCCGCGCGGACGTACTGCTCGGGGCGTTCCATCAGTTGTCGGTAGAGCACCTCGGCCTGCTCGAACTCGTTGAGCTCGCGGTGCACCATCGCCAGCTCCAAGGTCAGCTCCGGTCGGTTCACCAGGCGCCGGGCGGACTGGATGTCCCGCTTGGCCTCGGTGGGCTTGCCGAGCATCATGTGCAGTTGGGCCCGGTAGCGCAGCGGGTCGGGGTTCCGCGGCGCGAGCGTCACCGCCTGGTCGAGCAGTTCACCCGCCTTGCCCAACTCGCTGCGGCGCATCGCCAGCAGGCCCTTGAGCATCAGCACCTCGCCGTCGTCGCTGTGGTCGCGGTAGAGCGATTCCAGCTCGGCGGCGGCCTGGTCCAGCGCGTCGGCGGACATCAGGTAGCGGACGCGGGTCTTCCGGTATCCGGGCACGGAGGGGTCCACGGCGACCAGCCGTCGCTGGACGGCGGCGGCGCGGCGGTAGGCCCCGCGTTCGGCGAGCATGCGCGCCTTGGCGGCCAGGGCCCGCGGGTCCTTCTCGTCCAACTCCAGCGCGCGGTCCACGGTGGACATCGCCTGCCCCGGCGCGTAGGCGCTCAGGTACCCGGCGTAGCTGACCAGCACGCCGACCTTGTCCTCCGCCTTGGACAGCAGTCCGGAGAAGAGCCGGTCGATGTCCGCGTGTTGTTTGCGGCGCAGGTAATGCCGCGCCATCTGCTCGGTGCGGAACTGCACATCGGGGCAGTTCTCGAAGATATGCCGGCGTACGGACTCGGCCTTCTTGATCTGCCCGGTCTTCTCATAGAGCGTCGCGAGCTTGTCCGCGTTGCGCCAGTCCCGGGGGTTTTCCATGAACAGCCGCGCCCGCTTGCCGATCAGCTCGGACGGGTCGGCCGCCTCCTCGGAATACTGCAGGTACCAGCGTTCGATGTAGGGGTTGCGGCGGTCCAGTTCGTAGGCGTCCCGGACCCACTGCTCGTGGGCTTCCCAGTCCTTGCGGCGATGGGCGAGCTTGGCCATGCCCACCATCGCCCCCACGTCGGTGCGGTTGGCCTTGAGGATCGCCTCGAAATTCTCCTGCGCCTTGGCGAGATTGGCCGGGTCCTCGTCGGCGAGGTACATGTACGTGCTGCCGAGCAGCAGGCGGGCCCGCTTGAGATAGGGACGCTTCTGGAGCACGCGATGCAGCAGGCTCCGGGCCTCGGTCCAGTTCTTGCGGGAGTAGGCCAGTTCGGCGCGGTAGAGGTCCCCGCCGACGTCGTCGAGGTTCGTCGCGGCCGCCTTGGCGACGCAATCCGCCGCGGTCTCCCAGTTTTGCTGACCCAGCGCGTAGCGGAAGAGCCGGTCGACCGCCGCGGGCTTGGTCGGGTCGATTTCGACGGCCTGGCGGAGGTACTTCTCGAACTCGTCGTGCTTCCCGGCGCCGAGGGCGACCAGCGAGCGCTCCCAGGCGCGCTGGTAGTCGCTGAGGTCCTCCTGGTCGGCGATCATCTGCATCTGGCGGCGGTAGCGCTTCTCCGGGTCCTTCACGTCGAGCATCTCGACGGCGGTCGCAAGCCGCTTGTTGTCCGGGTTCGCCCTGGCGGCCCGTTCCAGGACGGCGCGGGCGTCGTCGTTGCGGCGCATGAGGGCGTATTTCTGCACGAGCTTGCGCGTGGCGACCATGTCGCCGGGGTTGTGTTCCAGGACGACCTTGAGCAGGTCGATCGACCGCTCCGCCTCGGCGTCGGCCCAGAGCATCTCGGCGCTGTTGAGCATGAGCCGCCGCACCGCCGGGGTGACGCGGAAGTCCTCGGGAAGCTCGTCCCGGCGTCCGCTGACGTAGGTCAGGGCGGCGTAGAGGTTGCGGGCCCCGAGGTTCCCCGGTTCGATCCGCAGCACCCTGGCGACGATGCCCGCGGCCTTGTCGTACTGCCGGAACATCCCTGCGATCCGCGCCTTGGCCAGCAGCGCCGTGGTGTTGTCCTGCTGCCCGGGACGCGAGAGGATGCGGTCGACGAGTTCCTCGGCCTTGTTCGGGCGGTTCTGGAGGATGTAGATCGTCAGCAGCGCGTTGGTGGTGGCGTGGTCGGTGAGTCCGACGTTGCGGACCACCTTCCCGAGCATGGTCCCGGCCTTGTCGATCTCGCCTTCGAGGTAGGCCACCCGCCCGTGGTGCCGCTGGTACTCCCAGTCCTGCTCCGTCGCGCCGACCCGCGAGAAGGCCTCGTTGGCTTCGGCGATCCGCTCGCGCCGTTTCTCCTGGGAGGGGGCGCGCTCGGCGAGGTCCAGCAGCAGCACCGAGAGGTTCAGGTTCAACTGCGTCCGCGCGAGGCTCAGCCGGCGGGTCGATTCGGTCGGCTGGGTGCTGGAGACCGACGCGTCGATCGCCTTGAGCCCCTCGCGGAGGGCTTCGAGCGCCTCGTCGGGCTTGTTCCGACGCCGGGCGATAGTGCTGAGTCCGAGATAACCCCGGAAATCGGTGGGGGCGACCTCCAACGCCTTCTCAAGCGCCCGGACGGCCTCGTCCGGCGCCCCGGAAGACATGTGGTATTCGGCCAGGGCGAGATAGCCCGTCACGTCGTCCGGGCTGGCGTCGATCGCGTCCTGGATGATCTGCAACGCTTCCTGGGTGCGGTCCGCGCCGCGGAGGAACACCGCGTAGCGGACCCGCAAGCGGGTCGCCTTTTCCCCTTCGAGGTGTTTGAGGGCTTCGAGGTAGACCTTCTCGGCTTCCGCGGGGCGTTCCTGCCGCTCCAGGGCCGAGGCGAGCGTCAGCCAGTAGGGCAGTTCCTCGGGCGCCAGTTCCGCGGCCTTGCGAAGGTCGGCGATGCCCGACTCGATCAGGTCGCGCTCGTTGCGCGACTCGCCGTGTGCGACGCGCGCCTGTCCGCGGTGATGGAGCGTCTCGTGGTCGTCGGGGTCCTCTTCGAGCAGCCTATCGGCCTTGGCGAGGAAGTCCCGGCCGCCTCGGCTGTACCTCCAGTAGAGGTCGCAGAGCAGGCGCAGCGCGGGCAGGTGCCCCGGGTCGTGGCGCAGCGCGGTGAGCAGGAGTTGCTGAGCGGTGTTGACGCTCTGACGCTGGTCGAGCCTGGAGAGGGCGTCGTTATCGGCCCAGCGGATGTGCAGTTCGGCGACCTGGTGGTAGAAGTCCGGCAGGTCGGGGCGCTCCTGGGCCTTGGCGGCCTCGAGGGCGATCCCCGCGCTTTCGGTGAACGCGGCGCGCTGTTGCTTGCGCGTGGCGTCCTTGGCGGCCTGGAGATACCGGTCCGGGTCGCGCGGGAGGCGGCGCAGCAGCACCGCGACCACCCCGGCGGCGGCGAGGGCCCCCAGCGCCGCCAGGAGGATGATCATCCGCTTATTGATTCGTCTGCGTTTGGCCATGATCTGCCTTGATTTTTCGAAAGAAAACGGGGGCGGCAAACGAACGACACGCTCTGGTCTTACGAATCGGACTGCTCAAGGTTCTCCACGTCCTGCGGGCTCGGAAGCGTCTCGAGGACGTGGGGGAGCATCGCCGAGAAGAACGCCTCGGCCTTGGTCTTGAGCACCGGGCCCGGCTGCACCGACCCGCGCGGCGCGAACTGGATCTTCGCGAAGTACAGGTACTTGGTGAAGGGGCTGGCTTGGGCGGCGCGCACCGTCTTCCAACTGTCGTCCGGCGTCCCGTTGAGGCTGAAGGTGTAGTACTGCACCGTGGTTCCGGTCAGCCCGTTGGGCGCGGTGAAGCTCCAGACGGTCCGGTGGACCGGCGTGCGCCGCCAGGGCTCGGGAACTCCCTCGACGGGGAACTGCACGGTGACGAATTTCCCGGCCGGCTCGGCCCCGGCGACCGCCATGCACCGCTCGGCGATGTGGGGGACCTTGTCGAGCATGCCGGTGTAGTAGGTCACGTCGATGCGCCAGTATCGCAGCGGGTCGCCGGGCGTCGCCCGGGTGTCGCGGTAGGTCAGGGAGAGGTACCAGCAGCCGTCCCGCCCCTTGACCGACCCGGCGCCCTTCTCCATCCCCAGTTCCTGGACGAGGTCCTTCTCGAACACGACGACCCCGTCGGGCCGTCCGTCTCGGATCGGCTGACCGGACCGGTCGCGCTCCAGCTCGCCGTCCTGGGCGATCAGGTAGGGACCGACCCGCTCGGGGAAGGAAGTCAGGCGGTGCTCCTGGTCGACCTTGACGCCGGCGGGCCAGTTGACGGCGGCCTTTTGCAGCGCCAGCTTCAGTTCGGCCATCGCGGCGCCCCACCCGATCGTCGCGACGAGCAGGAACAGTCCGGCGATGACGAAGTGACGGTCCCGCAGCGCCCCGCGCAGCACCTTCGGCAAGGCGCGATCGTCCTGCGACGATCGCGCAGCGCTGCGGGCTTCGCTCGGTTGGGATTCGGCGGTCATCTCACCACTCCTTGACCTCGCCCCGTCGCCGGCGACGGCGCGGCGTCGTCTCGGTCGCGTCGGTCTCCTCCTCCACGAAGAGGTTCTGCATCATCCAACTCAGCCCCAGCAGCAGCAGCAGCGCCGGGACCAGCAGCGCCATGCCCATCAGTTCGTGCATGATGTCCTTGCCCAGTTCGGGCTTGTCCCAGACGAACATGGTGGAGGTCAGCGACACCCGCAGGATGTTGCAGATCACCGCCAGCGGGATCCCCGCGGCGACGAGGATCAGCCGCTGCCACCACGGGCGCTGCTCCACGTACGCCATCGCCACCGACAGCGCCACA
>CAYTQL010000086.1:0-493 GCA_964439555.1 uncultured Planctomycetaceae bacterium
AGGCCTCCGGCGGGATCACGCTCGAGAACGTCCGCGAGATCGCCGGAACCGGCGTCGAGCGGATCGCCATCGGGGCGCTGACCCACTCGGCCGGGGCGGTGGACATCGCCCTGGATATCCACGTCGATACCTGAGCGCGGTGGCAACGGCGTGCCGAACCCGCACGAACAACCCGATCGACTGCTTCTCGAACTCTACCGGAGGGGCGAGCGGTTCATCGAGCTGACCGAGCTTGGCGACTTCGGCGCCCCGCAGCGCGTCCGGACGCTCCTGGCTGACCTGGAGCGCAGGGGGGTTCGCCTGGAGCGCCGCCCCGCCGCGGTCCGGTTGGTCCGTCCCGTCCGCCCGATGCCGGCGCTGATCGAAGCGGAGCTCCAGACCCGGCGCGTGGGGCGTTGCGCGATCTGTTTTGACGAGGTCGCCTCGACCAACGACGTGGCCTTCGATTCCGCCGCCCAGCCGAACGCCGACGGCCTGGCGGTGCTGGCCGAAC
>CAYTQL010000086.1:503-10060 GCA_964439555.1 uncultured Planctomycetaceae bacterium
GGGCGACGCGGACGAACGTGGCTGAGCCCGCCGGGAGCCGGACTGCTGATGAGCGTGCTGCTGGTCGACCCCGCCGGTACGCTGCCGAGCGAGGCGCTGACCCTCGCGGCCGGACTGGCGACGGCGGAGGCGGTCGAGGGCGTGGCGGGGCTCGGGGCCCGGTTGAAATGGCCCAACGACGTGCTGGCGGGGGAGGCGAAGCTGGCGGGGGTGCTCGTGGAGACGCGGTCCCGCCCCGGCGGCGGGCGGATCGTCGTCGTCGGCGTGGGCGTGAACGTCTCGCAGGCGCCGCCCCCCGAGGCGGTGGACCGCCCGGCCGCGAGCCTCTTCGGCGAGACCGGCGCCGTGGTGGAGCGCGTCGAGCTGGCCCGTTGCCTCCTGCGGCGGCTGGACGGATGGGTCGCCCGGCTGGGCGAGGGCGTCGACGCCGAACTCCATCGCCGCTGGATGGACCGATGCGGGATGCTCAACCGGCGGGTCGAGGTCGCCTGGCGCGGGCGGACGTTGACAGGGCGGGTGCTGGACGTGGACCCGCTGTGGGGGTTGGTGCTCGCCGACGACGCCGGCCGGGAGCACCGCATCCCGGCCGCGGAGGCCTCCATGCGATGAACCCCGCCGCGACCCGACAGCTCGCCGAGAAGTTGCTCTCGATCGCCCTGGCCGCGGCGCTGGCTGCCCTGGCGGCGGCGTTGGCGGCGCTGTGGCGATCCGCGTGGGGCCCCGACGCCAGGATCGCCGCGATCGCGATCGGGCTCCTCCTGGCCGTGCGGGGCGGGCTGGGGGTCGCCTCGCTGCGCCTCCGGCGGGGGTGGTTGGTCGCGGGGCTCAGCGCGTTGCTGGCTTTGGCGGCGCTGGGCGCGGTGCAGTTGACGCCGTTGCTGCTCGGGCTCCTCCGCCAGCGTTTCCTGCTCGACCCGCTCGGGCTCGGGGTGCTCCAGGTACTGCTCGTCGGCGTTGGCACGCTGCCCGTGGGCGCCGCGGCCGGGGTGATCCTCCGATTCCTCCAGCACGGCGCGGAGCCCGCGACGCTGCTGCGGGAGTGGCTGACCGGGGCGTCGGCGGGGTTGGCGGCGGGGGCGGGAGTTCTGATCTTCGGCGTCGGCGCCCTCGCCCTGGCCGTCGGATCGGCTGCGGCGGTGGTGGTCCTGTGCCTTTGGGTGCGCGGGCCCGCCGCCGGGGAGGGTCCGAAGCCGCCCGCCCGAAGCCTGGTCCCCGCCCACGCGCTCAAGCGGACGATCGTGGTTCTCGGCGGCGTGTTGGGCGTGGCGGCGGTCCTCCAGCTCCGCGCGCTGGAAGCGCTGCATCGAACGCCGGGCGAGCGGGTCGGCTGGTTCGCGCTGACGGGCCTGGTGATCGCGGCGCTGCTGCGCCGGGCAGACGCCCGGTCCGCTCCGGGGTTGCCCGGTGTCATCGGTCTGGTCGTCGGCGGGCTCTGCGGGGTGGGGTTCCAGTACGCCGAGGCCTTCCTGGGCGTTGCGGGCGCCGATGCCGGGCAGTGGGGGCGCTTCGGCGTCGGTATCGCCCTGGCCGGGGCAACGCAACTGCCCCTGGCGGCGCTGGCGGCGCTGGCGATTTCGCGCAGCCGCCGGCGGTTCGTCGAGGGCGGCGGCGACGCGCCCGGGTGGCTCGCTCACGCCTCACTCGGCGCCGCCGTGGCGGCGCCGGCTGCGCTGAATGAGCACCTGCTGGCGGGTTTCACGCTGCTCACCGCCGCCGGCGCGTTGCTTTGGGCGCTGTGGACCGTTCGCCGGCGCTTCTCCGGGCGGGTCGCCCTCGCCTGGGCGGGCTGGACGCTCCTGCTCGCCGCCGCGACCGCCGGCGCCCTCTACGCTGTCCTGGGCTAGGAAGAGCCGACGAAGCGACGAACCCACGGGGTCCTTCGGCTGTTCATGTCGCGGCGGGGCTGCTATCGTGTACGGCTCGACGCGAAGGAGATTTCATGGCCAAGCAGCCGCAGGCAGAGCAGATCGTCACGAAGTGGCGCACGAACATCGCCTCCAAGCAGCGACGCATCATCAGCATCGAGGAGACCATCCAGCTCAAGATCGAGTCGCTGCGGCGCTGGATCTGGCCGGAGTTGGAGCCCCTGGACACCTGGGAGATCCGCCAGTTCCACTTCACCGCCGATTGCGAGCGTGAATGGCTGGACGACGCCTTCCGCCCGATCCGCGTCGGCGAGCAGTGGGGCGGGCCCGGGACCTCCGCGTTGTTCCGCACCACCGCGGCGGTCCCCGCGCAGTTCGCGGGCAAGAAGGTGGTCCTGAAGCTCTACTTCTCCGGCGACGGGCTGTTGCGGATCGACGGCGAGCCGTACCAGGGCGTCGACCCCTTCCGCGACACCGTCCTGCTGACCGAACGCGCCGAGGGCTCCGAGCGCTACCAGCTCGAGGCCGAGAGCTACATCATGTGGCACTCGAACGAGGAGGAGATCAAGACCTTCGTCCGCTCCGAGATCGCCACGATGGACGACGAACTGCACAGCGCCTACTGGGACCTCGCGGCCGCCTGCCAAATGCTCCTCGGCGGCGAGCGGATCGAGGAGAAGGTCCGCGAGGCCGTGCTGGGGGCGCTGCGGGAAGCGACGGTCAGCATCGACCCGAACACCGAAGACCACGCCGCGGCGAGACGGGCCGGCATCGAGGCGGCGGGAATCGTTCGCGAACGGCTTTACGACTCGACCGAGCTGCGCCTGCCCGGAACGATGCACATCTGCGGGCACTCGCACCTCGACCTGGTCTACGAATGGCCGTACTCCGAATTCCTCCGCAAGATCGGCCGGACGCACAGCACGCAACTTCGCATGCTGGAACAGTACCCCGGGGCGATCTTCTCCCAGTCCCAGCCGCTGATGTACAAGGAGATGAAGCGGCTGTACCCGGAGCTGTTCGCCCAGGTCAAGCGGCGGGTGGCCGAGGGACGCTGGGAAGCGGTGGGCGCGTTCTGGGTCGAGCCCGACTGCAACCTCATCAGCGGCGAGAGCTTCGTCCGGCAGGTCCTCCACGGCATCCGCTTCTATCGCGAGGAGTTCGGCATCAGCCCGAAGACCGCGTGGATTCCCGACGTGTTCGGGAACAGTTGGACCATGCCGCAGATTCTCCTCAAGAGCGGGCTGAAGTACTACGTGACGCACAAGATGTCCACCTGGAACGACACGAACCCGTGGGACCGGCATGTCTTCTGGTGGCAGGGGCCGGACGGGAGCCGCATCTTCGCCCACGTCCCGCCGGGGCACTTCATCGGGACGATGGACCCGGCGCACATCCGCTGGCAGTGGAATACCTACTCCGGGCGCGACACCGTCGGCGAGAGCCTCTACACCTTCGGCTGGGGCGACGGCGGCGGGGGCCCCGATGTGCTGATGCTGGAATGCGCCAAGAGGTACGAGAGTTTTCCGGGCCTGCCTCGCCTGAAAATGAACTCCATCGAGGGCGCCCTCGAGAGCATGTACCGCAAGGCCGTCGCCGCCGGCGACGCGATTCCCGTCCACAACGACGAGCTGTATCTCGAGGAGCACCGCGGCGTTCACACCACCAAGGCGAAGCTCAAGAAGCGCAACCGCCGCTGCGAGATGCTGCTGAAGCGCGCGGAGATGTTCAGTATTTTCGCGGGCGGCGAGTACCCCGCCGACCGGCTTCGCGAGGCGTGGGAGGCGCTGGCGACCACGCAGTTCCACGACTCGCTCCCGGGCACGCACGTCACCGACGTCTACCCGCAGCTCCTGGACCAGTACGACACCGTCACCGACGCCGCGCGGGAGGCTTTGGACGCCGCCCTGGCGCGGATCGCCGCGGAGATCGACACCCGCGGCGAGGGGCGGGCGGTGGTGCTGTTTAACGCCCAGCCGACCCCGCGGCGGACGCGGGTGAATATCCGGGCCCACGAGGGCGCGCTGCACGTGACGGACCCCGACGGCGCCCCGACGCCGCACCAGTTCATCACCGACTTCGAGACCGGCAACACGATGCTCTGCTTCCACGCCGACCTGCCCCCGTGCGGGTATGCCGTCTACCGCATCCGGGAGGGAACGTCGGACGCATCCCGCACGGCGTCGCTGAAGGTCGAGCCGCGGGCGCTGGAGAACGCCCACCTCCGCGCGGTGATCAACGACCGCGGCGAGTTGGTGAGCCTCTTCGACAAGACGCTCAACCGCGAGTGCCTGGACCCCGAGCGCGGCGGGAATGTTCTGAAGGCCTTCCAGGACGAGCCGGGCAAGTACGACGCCTGGGACATCGTGAACTTCTACGAGGACTACCCGGTGGACCTCGGCGACGACGTCGAAATCCGCGTCGTCGAGGAGGGTCCGGTCCGGGCGGCCGTCGAGGTCCGCCGGACGATCATGCACTCCCGGTTCGTCCAGCGCATCGTCCTCGGCGCCGACGCGCGGCGGCTGGACTTCGAGACGTGGATCGACTGGAACGAAACCCACAAGCTGCTCAAGGTCCGCTTCTGGACGAACGTCCGCGCCCGCCGGGCGACCTACGACATCGCCTACGGAAACATCGACCGCTCCACCTACGCCAACAACTCCTTCGAGGCCGCCCGGTTCGAGGTCCCCGCGCACCTGTGGATGGACCTCTCCCAGACCGACTGGGGCCTGAGTCTGCTCAACGACTGCAAGTACGGGCACCAGGGCAAGGAGAGCATGATGTGCCTCTCGTTGCTGCGGGCGCCCAAGCACCCCGACCCCCGGAGCGACATCGAGGAACACACCTTCACCTACGCGCTCTACCCGCACCCGCAGGACTGGCGGGCCGGAGGGACCTACGCCGAAGCGCTGGACCTCAACGACGCCGTCGAGTACGTCTGGGCCGAGGACCACCCGGGGCAGCGCCCCTCGCGCTTCAGCTTCCTGGAGACCGACGAACCGGGCGTGCTCGTCGAGGCGCTCAAGCAGGCCGAGGACGGCGACGGGGCGATCCTCCGGCTGGTGGAACGGCACGGCGCCTCGGGGGCGGTGAACCTGCGGATCGCCGGGACCTTCAGTTCGGCCGTCGAGTGCAACCTCGTCGAGGACGACGCGGAGGCGGCGGACTTCCGCGACGGGGCGCTGCGGGCGGAGGTCCTCCCCTACGAGATCCGCAGCTTCCGACTGCGATGAGCGAATCCCACGCGAGCAAGTTCGTGCTGCACAAGAAGCTCCTGAGCTACCTCGTCGTGCTGGTGCTCATCGGGACCGGGGCGATCTTCTATCTCGCCATCTTCGAAGGCGCCCCGGGCGGCGACCCGACCCCGCGCCCGGAGATCGCCTTCAACCTGCCCTCCGGGTACCGGGTCACGGTCTCGGACCACCACACCTTCGACATCTACGCCGTCACCGGCCCGTCGCCGGAGGAGGGCTACCCCCGCGCAAAGCTCACCGTCCGCATCGGCAGCGAAGGGCGGCTCTCCCCCGGGGCGGAGGATGCGCCGAAGGAGCCCGGGGAACTGGTCGGCAGGGACGTGCAATGGGCCGTGTGGTCGCAGCAGGCGACCGAGGGTAAGAGCAAGGGGCGCAGCTACTACATGCGTCAGGCGGCCGCCGAAATCGAGGCCCCGGGGCTCGAAGGTCCGCGGCAGATCGCCGTCCAGGCCTTCATCACCGGGACCAACCGGCGCCAGGTGGAGACGCTCTACGACATCGCCCAGTCCAGCCGCATCAAGCGCCGCTCGGTACGGTAGCACCGCAGTGCCGGCTCGCCCGGTCGCCCGCGGAACGCATGCCGGGTTCCGCGGGGCGGCCGGGCGCTCGGGCGGTGTTCTGTCACTCTCCGTGCATCGCAGCGGGGCGAACGAGGAGCGACGGCTACTTTTTCTTCTTGCGCGGCGGCTTCGCCCAGCGGGCGCGGAGCAGGTGGGCGGCCATCTTCGGCTGCCGGTTGCGGGTGAAGACGCCCTTCTTGTTGCCCAGGACGCGCCCGGTGCCCTGCTTGGTGGCGAAGTCGGCGAAGTTCCACACGTGCTCGCCGATGACGTGGGCGAAGCGGTCGAAGGTCTTGTGGTGCTCGTCGAGGAACTCGCACTGGTATTCCTCGGTCCAGACCACCGGCGGGTCGGAGTGCATCCCGGCGATCGTGTCCGCGCCGTACTCGGTGATGATCAGGGGCTTCTTGAAGGTCTTCCACCACTGGTCGAGCAGCCAGCGGAGATGATCGTCGACGACCTCGGTCTGTCCCGTGTCGCCGTACCAGCCGACGTACTCGTTGATGCAGACCACGTCCACGTGCTTCGAGACCTGCGTCGCGTCCGGCCAGAGGCACTCGATCAGCGTGATCGGGCGGGTCGGGTCGAGCTTGCGGGTGCGGTCGCAGACCTTCTTGAAGTACTTGTCCGCCGACGTCTCGCGGGTGTTCGGCTCGTTGGAGACCGACCACATCACCACGCAGGGGTGGTTCTTGTCGCGGGCGATCAACTCGTCCATCACGTCGAGATGATGTGCGAGGGTCTCGTCGTTGAGACGCGTCGGGGCGAAGGTGCCTTCCTTCGTGCGGAAGTTCATTCCCACGGCCGGGGCTTCGTCGATGACCACAATGCCCTCGCGGTCGGCGAGGTCGAGGACCTCCTCGGCGTAGGGGTAGTGCGAGGTGCGGAAGCTGTTGGCGTTGCACCACTTGAGCAGGCTGAAGTCCTTGACGAGCATGGCGTCGTCGTGCCCCTTGCCCTTGACGTCCATGTCCTCGTGTTTCCCGAAGCCCTGGAAGTAGAAGGGCTTACCGTTGATGAGGAACTGCTTGCCCTTGACCTCGACGGTGCGGATGCCGACCTGGACGCGGTAGACGTCGGACTCGCCGTCCGATCCGGTCGCCGTGACCTCCAGCGTGTAGAGGTAGGCCTTGCCCGGCTGCCACAGGCGGGCGTTCTTGACCTCCAGCGTGCCCTTGGCGCCCTCGCCGGTCACGGCCGTGGAACCGGTCTCGCGGAGGAGCTTCACCGACACCTCGGCCTTTCCGCCGGCGACGGAGACCTCGTAGCCGACCAGCCCGGTCTTGCCCTTGACGTCGGTGGTGACGGTGACGTCCTCGATGCGCCGCTTCGGCGTGCAGTACAGCCGGACCGCCCGGTGGATGCCGGCGTAGTTGTAGAAGTCGTGCTGGTACTCCTGCGTCGCGTGCCCTTTCGGGTGCCGCGGGTCGTTGTGTTCCTTCAGCCACCCTGGCGGGAGCGTCTGGTAGCTCAGCACGTTGTTGACCACCAGCGTCACGCGGTTCTCGCCGCCGTAGTTCGCGACGTCGCTGATATCGGCCTCGAAGGGCAGGAACCCGCCCTTGTGTTCGGCGACCTTCTCGCCGTTGACCCACATCACCGCGTGGTGGCTGGCCGCGCCGACGCGGAGCATTACCCGCTTGCCTTCCCACTCTTTCGCGACGAAGAAGGTCCGTTCGTACCATACGTCGCCGATGTGGTCGCGCAGAGCGCGGTCTTGAGTCAGGTCGTTGTAGCTGGCGGGCACGGCCATCGGCTGGGGGGCCTTGAGGGGCTTGTCCTGCCAGTTCTCCTTCCGTCCGACGTTCTCGGCGTCGCGCTTGAAGTCCCAGAGGCCCGAGAGGTCCTTGACGTCGCGCGATTCACTTTCGCGGGGAAACAGCATGTGAGTGGTCCTTCCGTTGCTTGGTTGGTGTTGCGGGTTTCGAAGGTTCGTGTGCAGAGCAACTGATGACTGATCTCGACCGGCGCCGGAGGCGATGACGCCCGCCAGGGCCCGCGACCCCGCCGCCCATTCGCGACGTTCGCCGTCTCAGCACTGAATCCGACCCATGATGTCGCCCCAGTCCACCGTCAGGTCGCGGCCGTCGGTGAGCTTGAGGCGCAGCCCCGCCGGGTGACCCGAGGGGGCGATCGGGAGGTACTCCATCTCCGCGATCGGGTCGGTCTGTCCGTCCAGCCAACTGTCGAACTCGGTGTCGTGGAGCATCAGCGTCACCGCCAGGTCGATGCCGCTGTAGTGCTTGTCGCGCTTGCGCCAGGCGTAGACGACGGTGGAGGCGTCGGCCTCGGCGTTGAGCCCTTCGTGCACGGCCGCGTCCACGCCGTCCCACCCGCGGACCGCGACCAGGATCAGCCGTCGCAGGTCCGTCCTCGCCTTGATGACGAATCGTCCGTCCTTTTCGCCCTGCGTCACCTGGGGCGCCTTGCCCCCGACGTGCGGGAGCCCGAAGTGCCCGAGGTGCAACTCGTGGGCCATCGCCAGCGAGAGGCGGTCCACCCGCAGCACGCCCCCGGTGACGGGGATGTCGGCCAGTTCGATGCGGCTCATCCATCCGGGCATGGTCTTCTGGCGGTAGAGCACGCCGTCGATCCACCCGCCCCAGGTCATCCCGCGACCGGTGGCGAAGGGATAATCCGTGCCCAGCTGCTTGATGCTGTAGTCCCCGGCCGTGGCGCCGGCGGGGGAGTCGTCTTCCCACGGGAAGGCGGTATTGTACGCCAGGCGGGTGTAGTTCGGGTTACTCTTGGCGACGTTGACCTTCCCGGGGCGGATTTCGGAGGTCCCGCTGTGCCCCTGCATCGTGATCGCGATTCCGGGTCCGTCAAGGGGGGTGGTCTTCTGCGCGTCGCCGAGGTCCGCCCATTCGCCTTCGTTCTCCGCGGCCGTCCAGAACGGAGCATCGGGCGACTGGTAGAGCCCCAGGAAGACCTTCGCCAGCCAGAAGGGGCTGATGGCGCAACTGTAGCCTTGGACCAGCGGGTCGAAGGGCCCGTAGAAGCCCAGCGAGGGGATGCGGTTGACGCACAGGTCTTCCCGCGTGATGAACTGGAGCAGGTTGCCCGAGGCGATGCGCCGCGCCCAGCCCGGATCGACCGTGGTCTTGTTGAGCAGGCCCGCCACCGCCAGCGGGGCGGCCGCGGCGCAGCGGTAGATGATGCTGCGCCCCCACATCAAGCTGAAGCCCTCGCGCCCGAACATTCGCGGGTAGGTCTCCTGGAGGGCGTTGTGGCGCTGTTCGATGAGGGCGGCAAGCTCGGGCTCGTTGTTGTAACCGTAGATGCGGCACCAGAGCGGCCCATAGAACTGAAAGGCCCAGCAGGAGTAATAGTCGAACTGTCCGTTGTCCCGGTACCACCCGTCGCCGGCGTAATAGGCGGCGAGGTTCCAGAGATGGTCCTGGAGCTGGACCTCGTCGACGAGGTCGGCATACCCGTGTGCCTTGAGGAAGGACCCGAGCATCGCGGTGAACCATCGCCAATTGTGGGCGTTGGTCCGCCCGTTGGCGAAGCTGGCGAGGACCCTGGCGACCTGGTCCCGCTCGGCGTCGGAGTATCGGTCCCAGATCTGCGCGCGGGAGACGGCCAGGCCCACCGCCAGGGCGGCCGACTCGGCGGTGTGCTGGAACAGCAGGGTGTCGTATTCGTCCCGGAGGTCGGAGTAGACGCCGACGTACTGCGGAGCGTCCGGGTCGGTCGCGCGGAGAATCTGGTTGGCGTAGTAGTCCCGCAGGTTGTAGTCGCCGGCGGACATGCCCGGGTCGTCGGCGATCAGCCCCGCCGCGATCATGAAGGTTCGGGAGAGCCCCTCGAACTCCGCGGCGCGATGCTTGAAGCCGGGGTCGTCGGGCTGGGGATAGATCGTCCCGCTGGCGGCC
>CAYTQL010000087.1:0-10060 GCA_964439555.1 uncultured Planctomycetaceae bacterium
CGACTGGGGCGCCGGCCCGCGGGCGGGGCAGTACCTGATCATGGGCGGCAAGGCCGTCGCCGCCATGGATGGGCGCTACACCGTCAGCACCGAGGACGTCCGCCGCGTGGCGGTCCCGGTGCTCCGCCACCGCATCGGCTGCAACTTCGCGGCCAGCTCCGAGGGCATCGACTCGGTGGACATCACCAAGAAGCTCATGGAGACCATCCCCGAGCCGGAAGTGCCCAAGTATGCGGGCAGAAAAAAGCCTCCCCCCACCCCCGACGACGAGGACATCGTGCCGATCGAATCGGCCGAGGGGTAGTTTCGATCTCCGGCAGGATGGAGGGGGCCCGAGGGTATGCGGCGTCCTCGGATCGCCGGCTTCCCCCCGCCGGGCGTCGCTGCCGTGACCGATGAGTGAAAGCTGAGAGCCGATACCCTCATGGACGTCTACCTCCTGACAGGCCAATCGAATATGTCCGGGCGGGGCGAGTCGCCGCCGACGCCCGGGCCCGCCGACGCGCGGATCGTGTGCTTCGGCAGGGACGAAACCTGGCAGGTCGCGCGGCATCCGCTGCATTTCGACAAGCCGGCGCGGGTCGGCGTCGGGCCGGGGCTGAGCTTCGCCCGGGCGATGCTCGACGGCGAACCGCCCGACGCCGACCCGAACGACGTTCTCGCGGCCGCGGAAATCGGGCTGGTCCCCTGCGCGGTCGGCGGAAGCAGCCTCGACGAGTGGCGTCCGGGCGGGAAGCTTTACGTCACCGCGGCGGCCCGGGCCCGCGCCGCCGCGGTCGACGGGACGCTCGCGGGCGTGCTCTGGCACCAGGGGGAGTCGGACGCCCAGCGTCGCGACGACGCCCGCACCTACGGTCAGCGGCTCCTGGCGATGTTCACGCGGCTGCGGCGGGACCTCGAAGCGCCCGCCCTGCCGATCGTCGTCGGGACGATCGGCGAGTTCACGCTGGACAAGGGCTTCCTCTTCGCCTCGCAGGTCAACAGCGCCCTGCGGGCCCTGCCGGAAATGCTCGATCTCTGCGCCTGCGTCGAAGGCGCCGACCTGGACCACAAGGGCGACGACCTCCACTTCAACGCCCAGGCCGCCGACGCGCTAGGCCGGCGCTACGCCGAGGCGATGGGGGCGATGAAGCGCTGAACGGCAGCGCCCGTGCGCAGACCGTCCGGGCCCGGCGGGTCACCGCACCAGCACCGCCCAGTAGCCTTCCGGGGCGGGGGTTTGCAGGCGGAGGCGTCCGTTTTCGGGGGTGAGGGGCTCGGGCGCGCCCCAGCGGGCCTTGCGGATCTCGAGCCATCGGGCGGTCCGGGTCCCTTCGCCCGGCGGAACGTCCAGCCTCACGTCCCCGCCGTCGGGGAAGAAGACGGCCCACGCGGTGTCGGGCTGGGCGAAACAGTACGCCTCGTTCCAGCCACAATTGCGCAGCAGGTCATCGGCCGGCGTCGCGGCGGTCCTGCCAGCCGTACCAAAACCAGCCGTACCGACCGCTGGTCAGGTCGGTGCGGTGCGGGACGGTCGGGAAGCTGCTGACGATCATGTTCGAGCAGCTCACCGCCCGCTCGGCAAAGGCGTCGAGGTGCGGCGTGCGGGGGACCAGTCCTCCGACCGGCGAATCGGCGGCGCGGTCGAAGAGGTTGTCGTAGCGGAAGGTATCGGAAATCAACAGGATGACGTTCATCGGGGCTCCTGACCAGTCTGGAAGCGGGAGACGACCTTAACGCATCGCCCACGCCCGGAGAATCGCCGAGCGCGAGATTCGAACGACGGATCAAATCCGACGTACGAACTCCGAGACAGTCTGCGAACCCGCCGACCGTCTCGGGCATCCGCACGTCGTGCGACCCGCCATCCGGGATTCCCAGAAACCTGATTCCCCGGGAGACTCGCCTGCGACGCTTTGGGGCGCATATAATGGCCCTTCACAAAGCCCGGCTCGGGGACCGCCCGAAGCGCGGGCGAGAGGAGACGCAAGGGATGAAGGTACGTGAGCTGATCCGTGTGTTCGAGTCGATCGCCCCGCCCTCGCTGGCCGCCGAATGGGACAACATCGGGCTGCTGATCGGGCGCGGCGACGACACCGTCCGTCGCCTGCTGCTGTGCATCGACCTCACCCGGGCGGTGTTGTCGGAGGCGAAGGAGCTCAAGGCCGGGATGGTCCTGGCCTACCACCCGGTGATCTTCAAACCGCTCGGGCGGCTGACCGACCAGGACGCCCCGATTGCCCTGGAGGCGGCGCGGCGGAAGCTGGCGGTCTACAGCATGCACACCGCCCTGGACGCCGCGCCGGGCGGGACCAACGACGTGCTCGCCGACGCCCTCGGGCTCACCGACCGTCGCCCGCTCGAACCGGCCGAGGGGCTCGCCAGGGCGAAGATCGTCGTCTTCGGCCCCGCCGAGGACGTCCAGGACGTCGCCGACGCCGCCTTCGGCGCCGGGGCGGGGCGGGTCGGCGGGTACGAGCGGTGCTCCTTCTTTTCCCACGGGCTGGGCACCTTCTGGGGCGGTCCGGAGACGAGTCCCACCGTCGGACAGGCCGGACGCCAGGAGGCCGTCGAGGAGCTGCGCCTGGAGATCACCTGCCCGCGGAGCAAGGTCGCCCAGGTGGTCCTGGCGATCGAGGACGCCCACAGCTACGAGACGCCGGCGGTGGACGTCTACCCGCTGGGTGCGACGCCGACCGGCGCGGGCATGGGACGCGTCGGTCGCCTGGAGCGCCCCGTCACGGCGCGGACGCTGCTGAAGCGCATCCGCGAGGCGACCGGGCTCCGGCGCCTCCAGGTCGCCTGGGCGCCGGGGACCGACGCCTCGACGAAAATCCACGCCGCCGCCTGCTCGGCCGGGTCCGCCGGGAGCATGTGGCGCGCCGCCGCGGACGCCGGGGCGCAGCTCTACCTCACCGGGGAGATGCGCCATCACGACGCCCTGGCCGCCTCCGCCGCCGGGCTCAGCGTCGTCTGCACCGCTCACAGCAACTCCGAGCGCCCGGCGCTGCCCTACCTCGCCGCGCGGATCGCCGCGCAGGTCGACGACCTTGAAATCCACGTCTCCGCCGCCGACGCCGACCCGTTCGCTGTCGTCTAAGCGCGCGAGCTTTCGGGAACGCCAAGTCGTCCCGCGCGACTAAATATCCGGCGCCGGGTTCCGGGGGCGCCGAACGAAACGCTTGCCTTGCGCGGGCGAGAGTGCAAAAGTATAGAGTGTCGTCGGGGACGCCGGATGGGGTGCGACGCCCGTCGCGCCCGAGGCGTCCGGCGACCGTTGACCACAGATGGGAACCATCACCGGGCACAGCCAGGAGGCAGCCCCATGCGCAGCGAAGTGAAAATCGGCATCGCAGCAGTCCTGTTCGTCGCCCTGATCGCCGGGGTGTACTTTCTGGCGACCTCCGGGACGGAGGAGCAACCCGAGCCCGCCGACCGCCAGGCCGAGCGCGTCGCACGCGGCGACGGCGAGGACGCAATGCGCTTCGGCGACGAGGAAGACGACGAGACCGGCGGCGGGTTGATCATCGGCGACGCCGATGACGACACCGACGGGCCGGACGGGATGGGCTTCGGCGGGACGACGGACACCACGGACACGGCCGGCGTCGACGACGACGGGACGATCTCGATCGGGTTCGACGAGCCGAGCCCGCCCGCCGCCGGAACGGTCGATGCGACCGAGACCACCGGCACGACCGATGCCGGCGCGGACGCCGACGACGGTTCGCTGGAAATCGCGGGCATCGGCTTCGACACCGACGGTGGGACCGGCGCCGACGACGGCTTCCGGATCGAAGAGGGCTTCGGCGCCGCCGACGAGGACACCGGCGCTGTCGAGGCCGGCGGGGTCGGGGGGCTGTACCTCGAGCCCGACTCGACGCCCACGCCGGGCGCCGCCGATGCGACGGGAGGCAAACCGGGGGAGACGTTCATCGCCTCCGACGGGCGGCGCTACTACATCGTGGTCGACGGGGACGCGGGCTTCTGGCAGATCGCCAAGAAGGTCTACAACGCGGGCAAGCACTGGGAGCGGATCGCCAAGGCGAACCCCGAGGCGGACACCAACCGCCTCCGCGAGGGGCAGAAGCTCCTCGTCCCGCCGCTGCCCGAGACGCCCGCCGCGGGCGGAACCGACGGCGCGACCGGCGGGAGCGCGACCGCGACCGCCGACGGGAACGTCACCACCGACGTCGACGGGACGCGGTATTACGTTGTCGCGGCCGACGATACGGGCGGGTTCTGGGACATCTCCAAGAAGGCCTATAACACGGGCAAGCACTGGGAGCTCGTCGCCAAGGCGAACCCGCAGATCGATCCGCGGGCGCTCCGCGCGGGCATGAAGGTGAAGATCCCGCCGCGTCCGGAGCCCACCACGCGGCGCATCTCCACCGAGACGGTCACGGGGACCCCCGAGCGTCCCGGACCGAACGAGTACATCGTGGAGGAAGGCGACAGCGCGGGCTTCTGGGGCATCGCCAAGAAGGTGTACGGCGAGGGGCGGCTGATGGGCGCGATCGCCGCCGCCAACCCGAACATCAACCCGCGGCGGCTCCGCGTCGGGCAGAAGATCAAGGTCCCGCCGATCCGGGAAGCCCGTCGCCTGGCCGGGGTCCGCGAGACCGACGCCGACGGCGGCTTTGAGACTGTCAGCGAGCCGGTGGCCTCCGACGACGACGCCCGCCCGATCTTCGATATCGACTGACGACGCCAAGGCGAAGGCGGATTGCGGACCGCCGGGCCGTCCCTCGGCCGCGCGCTGCCGGAATCCGCAGTCCGCAATCCGCCGCGCCGTCCGCCCATGCGTGGTGCGGGCATCCGGCCCGTGCCCCACAGCCGAGACGGCCGTGGGAGGCATGGCCAAGATGGCCATGCCACAATACGGAGGCGCCCCCGAGCCCCTTCGGGCGTTGCGGCGCCCTTGTATTGCCCGCTTCCTTCTTGCTATTATCCGCCATTCATTCATCGCCGCCGAGGTTGGGTGAGCCCGCTGTAGTTCTGGTGGAGAGACGACAATGCATCGAGCAGCGACGCTTCTGCTGCTGGCGGGGGTTTTCTGCGGCGCAACGGGATGCGATCTGGCGAGCCTCGAAGACTGGGACGGGGGCGCCGCGGCGCTGAACGACGACGACGCCGACGCCTCGCCGTACGCCTCCCGGAAGATTCCCCCGCACGTCAAGGGCACCGTCACCCAGCACGCTCGGCTCTCGGGGCGCAGCAATCTGCCCGTTCACGGGTTCGGCCTGGTCGTCGGGCTGGGTAAGGACGGTTCGTCCGAGGTGCCCCCGCACCTCAAGAAGTACATGAGCGAGTACCTCAGCAAGCAGAAGATCGGCTCCTGGACCGCCGGGACCCAGGCGGTATCGCCCGAGCGGATGCTGCGGGACAAGGACACGACCGTGGTGATGATCGGCGGGTCCATTCCGCCCTGCGCGCCCAAGGGGACGAAGTTCGACCTGTTCCTCCGCTCGATCCCCGGGACCAATACCCGCAGCCTGGAAGGCGGCGTGCTCCTCCCGGCCGAGCTTCAGCTTTCCTTCGGACGCCTCGCGGTGCCCGGAACCCGCACACGGACGCTGGGCAGCGGCTCGGGGACGGTCTTCACCAACCCCTTCGTGGACACGACCAATCCCAAGGCCCTGGCCAAGCTCCGCAAGGGGCGCGTCCTCGGCGGGGGGACGGTGACCTTCTCCCGCCCGATCAAGCTGGTGCTCTACCGCCCCGACTACGGCCTGGCCGATCGTCTCCAGCGGCGGATCAACCAGCGGTTCGGCGCGCGGACGAAGGTGGCCAACGCCGAGAACCGCTCCGAGGTGGAGATCGCCATCCCCCCCGAGCGCCGGGACGACTACAGGCACTTTCTCGACCTGCTGATGCACCTCTCGCTCCGCAGCGGGCCCGGCGCACTGGAGACCCACGCGCGGGAGGTGGGCGCGGCCATGGAGCGACCGGACGCCGACCACGAAAAACTCGCCCTGGTCTGGGAGGCGATGGGGCGGGAGATCCTCCCGGTCGTCCAGGAGCTCTACACCTCGCGGAACCCGGCGGCGTCCTTTCACGCCGCCCGCGCGGGACTGCGCCTCGGCGACACCCGACAGGCGCCGGACGTGCTGATCCGCTTCGCCCGCAGCACGAATTCCGCTCACCAGGTCCCCGCCATCCGCGAACTCGGACGCCACCCGGAGGTCACCCGGGCCCGCTCGACGCTCCGCTCGCTGATCAACGCGGAGAACGACCTGGTCTGCATCGCCGCCTACGAGGCCCTGTTGGCCGCGAGAGACACCAAGCTCGTCGAACGTCACGACGTCGGCGGGGAGTTCTACCTGGACGTGGTGGCCTCGAAGCGGGACTACGTCGTCTACGCCACCCGTTCCGAGCAGCCGCGGATCGTGCTTTTCGGGCGGCACATGCCCGTCGCCCGCCCGGTGTTCTACACCGAGCCGGACGACCTGGTCACCGTCAACGCCTTCAAGGACTCGAAGCAGTTGACGGTCTTCCGCACGCTGCCCCAGCGCAACAAGGTCTCGGACACCTTCCGGATGGACTTCGACGTCGCCACGCTGGTCCGCAAGCTCGGAAGCGCCCCGCGCCACGGGCTGGACGGCAAGATCATGGGGCTCGGGCTGACCTACGCACAAGTTGTGCGGGTTCTTCACGGAATGTGCGAAGCGAGAGACATCAACGCGAAATTCGCCTTGCAGCCGCTCGACGAGGAACGGAAAATCTTCGAGAGGACCACTGCGGTCGGTCGCCCGGACTGATACCCTACCATGCGTGGTAGGCAGCCCTGCGGGGCGATACCAGCGGTTGAGCCAGCGAGACGAACACCCGGCGGCGTCAGGGATGGCGCCCTTATTTCAGGGACAGGGATGAAACTTACCAAACTGCGGGTCTCCGGGTTCAAGAGCTTCGCGGACCATCCGAGGTTCGACTTCGACGAGGGGGTCTCCTGCATCGTCGGGCCCAACGGGTGCGGCAAGAGCAACGTCGTCGACGCCATCAAGTGGGTCCTCGGCGAGCAGTCCGCCAAGAGCCTCCGCGGCTCGGAGATGCAGGACGTGATCTTCAACGGCTCCTCCGCCCGCCGCGCCTGCGGGATGGCCGAGGTCACCCTCGTCTTCGATAACGCCTCCGGCGCACTCCAGCCCAACCTCAAGGACACCGACGGACCGGTCCCCGTCGTCTCGGTCACCCGCCGCCTTTACCGCTCCGGGCAAAGCGAGTACCTGATCAACAAGCAGCCCGCCCGCCTCAAGGACATCCGCGAGATGTTCATGGACACCGGCGTGGGCGCCGACGCCTACAGCGTCATCGAGCAGGGGCGCGTGGACGCCTTCCTCCAGGCATCCCAGGACGACCGCCGGGCGATCTTCGACGAGGCCGCGGGCATCAGCAAGTACAAGGCCCGCCGGAAGGAGGCCCTCCGCAAGCTCGAGCGCGTCGAGCAGAACCTCCTGCGCCTCAACGACATTTTCGCCGAAGTCGAGAAACGCCTCCGCGGGATCAAGGTTCAGGCGGGCAAGGCGCGGAACTACCAGACCTACTCCGAGCGGTTGAAGGAGCTCCGCTCGCTGCACCTGCTCGCCCAGTACCACCAGCTCCGCGACCAGCGTCGGCAGCTCCAGCAGGCTTTGGATTCCTCCTCGGACGCCCTGGCCGCCCTCGCCGGGCGGATCGACAAGCTCGAGGCCGCCCGAAGCTCCGCCGAGGTCGAGGGCGTGGACCTGGAACGCGCCTCCCGCGAGCTGGAATCGAAGATCGCCGCCATCAGCGGGCAGATCACCGCCTGCGAGGAGCGTTCCGAGGTGATGGGCGGGCGGGTGAAGGAACTCGGCGAGCAGATCGTCCGCGCCAGCGCCCGCTGCGAGGAACTCGAGGCGAAGCTCGAGACCTGCGAGGCGCACATCGCCGAGCGCCGCGAGGAGATGGAGCAGCTCGAGGACGAGACCCGCCGGCGGTCCGAGGAGTACACCGCCGCCCGCGAGGACCACCACGGCGGCGAGCTGGAGATCACCCGCATCGAGGCCGAGATCGAGGACGAAAAGGCCGGCGCCATGGACCTGCTGCGCCGCACGGCGCAACTGCACAACGAGATCGCCGCCCTGGACGTCCGGCAGGAGAACCTCGCCACCCAGCGCGAACGGCTCTCCGGACGGGGCGAGCAGATCGCCTCCGAGCTGGAGCAGCTCCACGGCGAGAAGGCCCGCGTCGAGGACGCACACGCCGACGTCCGCACGCTGATCGAGGAGACCCAGACGAAGCTCGACGAGGCCCGCGACGCCGCCCACCGCGCCGGCGAGAACGAATCCGAACTCGCCGACGAACTTTCCGAGGCGCGCGAGCAGCGCTCCGCCCTCCAGAGCCGCGCCGGCGCCCTCCGCGAGATGCAGCAGCGGATGGAAGGCGTCGCCCGCGGCGTCCAGCGCGCCCTCAAGGCCGCGAAGGAAGGCAAGCTTCCCGCCGTCCGCGGCATGCTCGGCGAGGCGGTGGGCGCCGACGTGGAGCACGCCCCGCTCGTCGAGGCCGCCCTGGCCGGGGCGGACCAGCAGCTCCTCGTGGCGACCTACGCGGAACTGGCCGAGGCGAAACCCGCGATCGACGAGACCCTCGGCGACGGCGGAACCGTCGAACTGCTCGCCCTCGACCGCGTCAAGCCCTGGGCGTCCGACTTCGAGCCCGCCGCGGCGGGCGTCGACGCGCCGCGCGTGATGGACCTCGTCCGCTGCAGCGGCGCCGCGGCGCCGGCGCTGTGGTCGCTGCTCGGGCGGACGCTGATCGCCGAGGACCTCTCCGACGCCGCCCGCCTCGCCGAGCGCTGCCCGGCCGGGTGGCGGTTCGTCACCCGCGACGGGGCGGTCCTCGAGGCCGACGGGCGCGTGCGGATCGGAGCGGCCGGGCGGGGCGCGGGCGTCATCGCCCGGCGCAGCGAACTGTCCCACCTCCAGCGGCAACTGGAGCAGGTCGACGCCCGCATCGCCGAACTCGAGCAGCAGCGCCGCGAGGTCCACGACCGGCGCGAGTACCTCGACGATCTCCAGCAGAAGCTCCGCACCGCCATCTACGAGGCGAACACCGAGCGGGTCGAGTGCACGTCGCGCCTCCAGCGGATCGGCGAGCGGATCGAGCAGCTCGAGCGCGAGCAGCCGGTGGTCGCCCAGGAGGTCGCCGCGATCGCCGAGGAGATCGAAACCGCCGTCCACACCCAGCACGAAACCCGCACCCGGGCGGGGGAGCTGGAGGAAGCGAAGACCCGCCGCGACAGCGCGATCGAGCAACTCAACGCCCGGCTCGCCGACGCCCGCAAACGCCAGGGCGAACTCGCCGGACGGATGACCGAGTTGAAGGTCGCCCTCGCCGAGTCCCAGCAGAAGCAGCTCGCCGCGCGCGACGCCGCGGCCGAGCTGACCCGCGCCCGCGAGCAGATGAGCGAAGACCTCGACGCCGCCCGCCGGGAGATCGAGCTGGACCGCCAGCGGCGCACCGAGGCCGAAAACGCCATCACCACCGCCCGCGAGCAGACCGAGCAGCTCTACGCCTGCCAGCAGGAACTCAACAAGGACGCCGGCGAACTGGAGCAGTCCCGCGCGAGCGTGCAGGACCGCCTCCGGGAAATCCGCGGCGAGCTGACCGAGCGGCGCAAGGAGCACGACGCCGCGGCCGGGAAGACCAACGCCCTCCGCGTGGAACTCGGCGAGGCGGACGTCCGCATCGAGGGCGCGATCACCCGCGCAGCCGACGAGATGTCCATGGACCTGCTCGAGGCGTACGAGGACTACGAGCACGACGCCGAGCGGGACTGGGACGCCGTGGCCGCGGAGATCAAGGAGCTGCGGGGCAAGATCGACCGCCTCGGCAACGTGAACCTCGACGCGATCGCCGAGCAGGAGGAGCTCGAGCAGCGCCGCGAGTTCCTCCTCCAGCAGCTCGAGGACGTCCGCGGTTCGCAACGGCAGCTCGACGAGTTGATCCGCCGGATCAACCGGGAGTCCCGCGAGCGGTTCACCGAGACCTTCGCCCGCATCCGGGAGAACTTCCGCAGCCTGTTCCGCAAGCTCTTCGGCGGCGGCGCGGCCGACATCCT
>CAYTQL010000088.1:0-10058 GCA_964439555.1 uncultured Planctomycetaceae bacterium
TCTGGAACGTGCTGATGTTCCTGGCGATCGCCGCCGTGATCGCGAGCATCGGCTATGCCCTCCCGAGCATGATCGAGGACATGCTGCCCTGAGCCCCGCGCGGCGGGTTCAGAGGACCATCTCCTCCGAGGCGGCGTACCGCCCGGCGAGGTGAACCGGCAGCTCGAAGCGGAGAACGTCGCGGACGGTCTCCAGGGCGATCTCCGGCGTGTTGTTGTCGCCGGAGAGATGCCCGAGGCAGGCCCATTTCAACCGGCGGCCGAACCGCAGCATCAGCTCGCCCGCCTCGCCGTTGGAAATGTGTCCGCGGGGACCGGAGATGCGCCGCTGAAGGGCGTAGGGGTAGGGACCGGTCTCCAGCATGAGCGGGTCGTAGTTGCTCTCGACGATGACCGCGTCGCACCCGGCCAGCACGTCGCCCAGCCCGTTGAAGCAGTGGCCGAGGTCGGTGAGGATGCCGAGGCGCTTCCGCCCGTCGTCTACCACGAACGCCACCCCGTCGGCCGCGTCGTGCGGCGTGCGGACGGTCTCCACGCTCAGCCCGTCGAACCGGAGGGTCTCGCCGGCGGCGAAGTGCCGAACGTCGCTGAGCTTCCCGAGCTTCTGACGCCGCAGCGCCGCGGCGAGCGTCGGCTCGCTGGCGTAGATCGGGAGGGCGAACTTCCGCTGGAAGATGCCCGCCGAGCGCATGTGATCGGCGTGGTCGTGGGAGATCAGCAGCGCGTCGGCGTCTCGAATGTTCCGCCCATGCCCCGCGAGCCTCTCGGCCGCCCGTTTGCCGCTGATTCCGGCGTCGAAGATCAGGCGCACGTCCCGCGCCTCGACGTAGATGCAGTTGCCGTTGCTTCCGGACTGGAGGGAAATTACACGCATCGAGGCTATTCTAGCCGGGCAGGGGCCCCGCCTGCCACAGAACTCCGCGGTGCGCGCCGCAGGCGTCGACGGGGCTTTACGCCGGTCATTCCCGCCCGGGAGGCGTCTGCTGTCCGCTCCCGGCGGGGTCCTCGATCCATCGGCGATAGCAAGGCCCGCAGAGGTGCAGGCTCAGGCGGCGGTGGACCTGGTCCATCAGATCCTGTTCGGACATCTGCTCCATCAGCCCGATAAGACGGTCGATCTCCTCGCCCACGTCGACCTCCTCGAGGTCCCCGGGTCCGAAGCTCGGCGGGGTGGGGTCGGCGAAGGCCTCGATCCGCACCACGTAGAAGTTGTCCTGCCCGGGCGTCAGCGTGGTCCCGCAGCGGTGGCAGAACAGGTGGGCTTCGTCGGGCGCGGAACTCACGGACGCCTCTCCAGGCGGGCGAGCACGAGCGAGTCCATCGCCCGCTCGGCCGGGCGGAGTTCGGGGTCTGCGAATCCCGCGGCCGCGAGGTCCTCGGCGATCTCGGCGAAGGTGTAGGCGCCCCCGCCGGGGGTGTTGACCAGCATGTTGACCGCGAAGAGGGCCCCGCCGAGCGGCGAGGTCCGGTCGGGGTCCATGACCCCGTCGCGGACGGCGACGGTTCCGCCGGTCTCCGGGGCCCGGGCGACGCGGGCGAACAGGGTGCGGTTCTCGTCGCGGGAGTTCATGTGGAGGATGGCGCTGATCCAGGCGAAGTCCGCGCCGCGGGGCAGTTCGTCGGCGTTGAAGTCGCCCCCGACCAGCCGCACGCGTCCGGCGAGCCCGGCGGCGGTTTCGGCATCGGCGGGGCGTTTCCGCAGTTCGGTGAACAGCTCCAGCTCCGCGGCCGCCCCGATCACGCAGGCGGGACGGTACGCCGAGGTCGCCTTGAGAATACGCCGCCTGGTCCATCCGTCTCGTTCGGTCATGTCGCTCTCCGGTCCCTTTCCGGGGCATCCTAGCGGATTGGCGGTCGCCCGTGGGCGTCGCTCGGGGCAAATCGCGGCTCTCAACAGGCCCTCGGCGGTCGCTATCCTCGGAAAATCGCTGAATTTGCGGAAAAACATGGGCCAACGCTTGCCGTTGGTCGATAATCCAAGTAGATTCTTCGCCCAGAGAGCGAGTCTCTTCCGATCGGGTGGCTGCATGTTCGGATCAAGGACAATCAAAGTACTGGGGGCGCTGTTGGCAGCGATGACTGTCGGGTCGTTGACGCTCATGCTCCTCGAGCCCCAGCCGCTGCAGGGGACCGCTTCGCAGCAACTCGCCGCCGTCAGCGCAGACGATGAACAGACCGCCCTCGCCGCCGCGCTGCGGGCCACCGACGTTCCGCTGCGCGCCCGGCGGTGGGAGAGCATCGTCGTGCACGCCGAGCCCGCCGCCGCGCGGGACCTCGAGCGCACGTGCCACTTCCTGCTGGACATGACCGCGCGGGGCCCGCGCCTGCGCCGGACGCCCCTGTGGAACGCCCAGCGCAGCGGCGGACACGTTCGCATCGCCGGCGAGGAGTTCGACGACTCGAGCATCGGCATCTGCCTGAAGGGCGAGTTCGCCGCCTCCGCGCCGCCTGCGGAGTTGCTCCGCGCCCTGGCGAACCTCACGCGCCAGCTCCAGCGGGATTGCCAAATCCCCGCCGAAAAGGTATACCTGTATCGGCAGTTGGACTATCGCACGTCCTCCCCCGGCCGGGGCTTCCCGGAGCGGCGCTTCGACGAAGCCCTGATCCGCTGACGCCGCATCTCGGCGGACGATTCGGGGGAGCCTTTCAATTTCTCGCCGTGGAGGTCCGTTCGTAGAGTTCGGGAGCCCCCTCGCGTAACGCACGAGGTCGCCGATGCGCATCGACCGTCGGGAATTCCTTCGCTGGACCGCCTCATCGGCGGCGCTGACGCTGCTGGGCTGCGAGCGCGGCTCGGAGGCCCCGCGGGAGATCGGCGGGGACGAGGACGGCGCCGCCCGCTCCGCGGCCCGGACCGGATCCGGACTGCTCAGCGACCCGCGCTTCGGCAAGCACCGCACCGGTCCGGGGCACCCGGAGAGCCCGGAGCGTCTCAAGGCCGTCGCCGAGGGCCTCGCCCCGCTGGAGAAACACCTGACCGCCGTGGAGCCCCGCCTGGCCGCGGTCGAGCAGCTCCGCCGCTGCCACACTGAGACGTACGTGCGGACCGTCCGCCGGGACGTGGCCGCCGGGCGGCGGAGCCTCTCCACCGGCGACACGCGCCTCAGCCCGGCCAGCTACGAAATCGCTCGCCTCGCCGCCGGCGGGGCGTCGGCCGCGGTCGATGCGGTCCTCGACGGGAACCTCGCCAACGCCTTCTGCGCCCTTCGCCCGCCGGGACACCATGCTCGCCCCGGCGTGGGGATGGGCTTCTGCATCTTCAACAACGTCGCGATCGCCGCACACCACGCCCGGGCCTCCGGCAAGGTCAAGCGGGTGCTGATCGTCGATTGGGACGTCCACCACGGCAACGGAACGCAGGAGATCTTCTACGAGGACCCCGACGTGCTGTTCTTCAGCGTCCATCAGTCGCCCTGGTATCCCGGCACCGGAGCGGACGGGGAAACCGGACGGGGCGCCGGCGAGGGGACGACGATCAACTGCCCCCTCCCCGCCGGGTCCGGGCGGACGGAGGTTTTCAAGGCGTTCGAGAAGAAGCTCCTGCCCGCCGCGGGGCGTTTCGAGCCGGAACTGGTCTTGATCTCGGCCGGGTTCGACTCCCGCAAGGGCGACCCGCTCGGTCGATTCGCCCTGACCGACCGGGACTTCGCCGACCTGACGGACATGCTCTGCGTCCTGGCCGACGAACACGCCGACGGACGGGTGGTCAGCTTCCTGGAAGGCGGTTACCACCTCGAGGGTCTCGCCTCCGCGGCGAGGGCACACGTCGAAGCGCTCCACAAGGCGGGCAGCAGATAGCTCGGGGGACCGCTGCACGGCCCGCGCATCGCCGAGCGCCCCGGGGCGCGGTGTCGCACGGGCCCCGGAGCTAGTGGACTTCGCCCTGACGCCGTCTGCGTTTCAGCAGGCCCGCGGCGCCGAGCCCGAACAGCGCCAGGGAGGTCGGCTCGGGGATGAACAGCCCGTTGGTCACCTGGGCTTCGTCGCCGGTGAACGAGTCGCATTCGAGCGTCATCCCGCCGAGGTCGATCGTGCCCGAGCCGCCGAGCACGAGTTCGCTCGCGTAGAGGTAGCCCTCCGGCGCCCCGACGAGGGTCAGGTTGCCCGATTCGAGCTCAAGCCGACCGAGGAGGAACGGATCGGCCCCGTCGCCGCGGACCTGCATCTCCGAGTCCTCGTCGTTGTGGAAGATGATGGTGGCCTCGGAGAAGTCGACGTTGCTCATGTCCACGGTTTCCTGGACCAGGAAATCCCGGCCGAGGTACAGCGTACCGTCGAACTCCACCTCGGGCGCCTCGCCGTAGTCCCGGAAGGAGAAATCGCCTTCCACTTCCGTGCGGGTGCCCTCGCCGAAGAAGGCCTTGCCGATGCCGATGAGGACGTCGTCCAGAATCGCGACCGTTTCGTTGACGCCGGGGTCCGTGGAGACGAACCGGGCGTCGGCCTGGCCGCCCCAGTCGTGGACGGTCAGTCCGTACCCGGCCTTGAGGGTGGCGTCGGTCACGTAGAGTTTCCCGTCGAGATAGAGGCGGTGTCCGACGGCGATGTCCCCCTCGTCGTTGCGGTCGCCGTCGCCGAGCAGGTGAACCTGGCCGCCGCCCTCGATCCCGAAGCTCTGGTCCGCGACGAGCCGCCCGCCGGGCTGGACCTCGATGTGTCCGTCCGAGTCGATCTCCGCGTGCTCCCAGGTCCTCAGGACGCCGCCGCCCTCGATGACCAGGCCGGGGTCCATCTCCGAGCCCCGGTCACACAGCAGTTCGTTGACGAAGTGGGAGCCGGCGACCGTCACGGGGGCGAAGGCTTCACCCACATCCGGCAGCGTCACGTCGGTGGCCTTGACGAAGGCCGTCTGCCCGGCGTTCCACTGGTTGAGGGGGACCTCGCCGGTCGACCAGCTCGCAGGCGTGTTGAAGTCGCCGCCGCCGGCGGAGGTCCATTCGGCGTGGGCGTACTCGCAGGGGGTCCCGTCCACGTGAACCCAGTCGAGATACAGCTCCATCCAATCGCCGGCCTCGCCGCCGCCTTCGGGCTCGGCCACCTCGAACTGCACCTCCCGGGCTTTGCCCTTGCGGTGGCCTTCGATGACCAGCTCGCCCTCGGTCCAGTCGGCCTGCTCGGCGAGCGTGTCCCACTGGGTCGCCCAGTCGCGCCCGAGACCGACGCGGGCCTCCAGGTCGTCGGTTCCGCCGTCGGTCTCCTCGGTGCGGTACACGAAGGCATGGTGTCGCCCTCCAATAGTAATGTCCGGTCTTAACCCATTAGAACTGTCCGCTTTCCCTTGTTTGGAGGAGGGCGGATGGACGGAGATCGGACTGCGATGTCACAGCGTGAGCGTGATCGGTTGAAGGGGATGAGCGGGGCGGCGTTGCTGCGCCGCAGACGCACCGCGTGAAACGACGGGCCGCGGGAAGACGCGCAACGCAGCGCCGCGACCGGTGCGGAGGCTATTGCGGGAAATTCGGCGGGTGCGGCGCCGCGCGTCACGCCGGGGCGTCGGTGGGGTCTTCCTCGTCTTCCTCGACGAGTTCGAGTTCGACGAGGGCCTTGCGGGCGGCTTCCTGCTCGGCGACCTTCTTATTGAGCCCCCAGGCGCTGGGGAAGTGCCGCCCGTCGATGGAGACGGCGACTTCGAAGGCCTTGTTGTGGTCCGGGCCCTTTTCGTCGAGGAGGTGGTATTCCGGCGTGACGCCCCAGGCCCGCTGGGCGTGTTGCTGGAGGTGGGACTTGTGATTGTTCTTGTGCTGATCGCCCATCATCTCGTCGATTCGGTCGTTCATCGCCCGGAGGATGAAGATACGGGCGGGCTCGAGCCCGCCGTCGATGTAGATCGCGCCGATGATCGATTCCAGCACCGCCGCGGCGACGGAGGTGGGCAACTGCCCCGGCGCGCCGAGCCCCTTGCCCAGGATCATCGCCTCGCAGAGGTCCATCTCGTGGGCCGCCTCGGCGCAGCTCTGCCGGGAGACCACGGACGACTTGATCTTGGTCATCTCCCCTTCCTGGAGGCTCTCGAATCGCTCGTAAAGCTCGTGGCAGACCACGAGCCCGAGTACGGCGTCCCCGAGGAACTCCAGGCGCTCGTTGCTCTCGATGCGGGTGGAGGCGACGGAGGCGTGGGTCAGTGCGAGGTTCAGCAGCTCCGGGTCGTTGAACTCATACCCGATCAGTTCCTGGCATTGCTCTACGGCGGACTGGTCCACGCAAATGCCCTTGGCGGCCCGGGGCCCTGCGTCGCAGGAAGCCCGACGTCCGGCCGGGGCTGCGACGCGGGGCCCGGGGCCTCTGAGCGTCATTGAACGTGCGGATTATACTGCGCGATTTCGAAGCTTGAAATAACCAATGACGCCCCGCGCCGCCGATTGCGGTGGGCTGGTGGTGGCGTATGCGAGCGGGGGTTTCCGGGGCGCGGCTGAACTGTACCGTTGGCGTAAGCGCCGGGTCGTCAGGCCCCGAACGGGGCCGTCGGGACGTAGCCGGGGGTGACCGGAGGAAACCCCCGGTCGGCGGCCGTTCCGGCCCGGAGCCCTGGCGGGGCGAAGGGGCGTAGACGTGGTTGGTGCTCGCCCTGCGGGCTGCGCTCCGAACCACGGCACCCGCCCTGCGTAGCTCCGGTCGAGGGGGCGGATTCCACCGGCTACGACCCGTCGGCCCGCGGGGGCGGAACGCCCCGCGGGTCGTTCATCGGTCATCGTGCCGGGCCTTTTCGTTCTCCAGGCGCTTGGCATACCCGGTGAGCATGTACCCCAGGAATTCGCTGAGCGGTCCCCGCGCGTCGCCGCCCCAGTCGAGGTAGCGTCGCATGATCCGCCGGAGGTCCTCTTCGCGGAGATGCAGGCTCCCGGAGGGGAGGATTTCGACCGGGCCTCTGCGCGAGGGCGTTCCGTGCATGAACTCCTCGGGCAGCTCTTTCGGCGCGGCGGGCTCGACATGGAAGAAAACCCGCTTGGCGTTGGCGTAGAAGAAGGCCCGCTTGTGCTTGCGGTGGGGGTTGAGCTTGAGCTGTTCGAACCACCCGAGCGTGGAAGCGCAGGTCTCGTTCCGCCAGAGGTTCACCGGCTGCTCGCTGCCGTACATCAGCCGCTCCCACCCGACGACCTTCACCAGCTTGCGCATCCAGTTGTAAAGCAGGTGGGGCTCGAACAGCGTCTGACCGGAGCAGATCACCCCGAACCGTTCGTGGCGGAACAGGCGCCGGACGCTGGGGATCCGCTCGAAAATCTCCACCCGCGTGGGCCCGGCGAACTGGGCGCCGCAGACGCGGGCGTCTTCATGACGTTCGAGCAGGTCGCACAGCAGCCCGGCCGCGGTCATCAGCCCCTCGGCGCCCACGACCACCACCACGCCGCCGACGCGCCCGACCGGCTCGATCAGCTCCGGGTAGGTCGCCACGAGGTGATCGGCCACGCGAAGGCCCGCGAACCCCGCGGTCATCTGGGCTTCGACGGACCGGAGCATCTCCTCCGGGCTCTGCCCGATGGGCAGTCCGAGGCATCGCAGGCGATGCGGGTGTTCATGGAGGGCGCGGTGGAGTTCGTCGAGGTGCGGGCAGGCGTTGGTGGTGCACGCCACGGCCGAGTGGATGTCGTTGGCGTCCATCGTCCCGAGCAGTTGCTCGGGGCTCAGGAATCGCTCTCGGGCCACGTGCGCGTAGGCGTCGATGATCTTCATGCGGCCGAATCGCCGGAACCCGGCGTGGGGGGGCTAAGGGTCCTCAGGGGCACGCAGGCATCAACCGCAGCAGCAACCGTCGGGTCCGCAGCAGGCGGTCTGGGGGTCGCAGCACGATTCGCCGGGATCGCAGCGGCAGGAGTTCGCGGCGCCGCTCCTGGTGATGACGGCCCCGCCGGTTCCGAGCAGCCGTCTGGGCTTCTTCCCGCACTCCGGGCAGCGGTTGACCGGGGCGGCGGTGATCTGCTGGAAACGCTCGAAGCGGCTTCCGCAGGCCTCGCAGAGATACTCGTAGGTCGGCATAGGGTCTCCGTGATGATCGAGTCGCGACGCCCAAGGATACCGCGCGGTCGGGGGGCGAGTGGATGGGTTTTTCGTTCGCGTCCGGCCGGTGGTCGTTTCTCCGTTCGTCGGTCAGCCGGGCGTCACCGCGTCATTGCCCGTCGGCGGTTCCTCCGCCGGCTCGACGTGGACCACCACGGTCAGCACGCCGGGGTCGGCTGCCTTGACGCGGCGTTTGACGGTCCCGGCGATTTCGTGGCCGGCGTGGACGGTCAGGTCCGGATCGACCTGGACATGGATGTCCATCTCGACCTGTCCGCCGATTTTACGAGCCCGGAGGGCGTGGTGACTCCGCACGCCCGGGGTCTGGGAGACGACCTCGGCGATCGTGCGCACCCGCCGGGCGGCCGGGGCTCGGTCCACCAGTTCCGACGCGCTGTGGTGGATGATCCGCCCGGCCATGACCACCAGGAAGGCGCTGAGCACGATGGCGGTGACCGAGTCGAGGAACGCCCAGTCGGGCCCGCCGATCATCGCCGCCGCCAGCCCCAGCGCCGCGGCGCCCGAACTGGCCGCATCGGTGCGGTGATGCCACGCGTTCGCCGTCAGCGACACGTCGCCGACCGCCTCGCCCACGCGGTGGGTGACGCGGAAGAGCCCCTCCTTGACGATCACCGAGACCACCGCCGCCGCCAGCGGCAGGGCGAACCGACCGGGCGCGCCGACCGGCCGCCGCGCCTGAAGGGCCTCCGCCGCCTGGAGAACGATCCACCCGGCCGCGAGGAGCAGCATCGCGCCCACGAAAAGCCCCACCAGCGTCGCGACGCGACGGTGCCCGTAGTGATGGTCCGCGTCGGCGGGCTTTTTGCTGACCCGCAGCCCGGCCAGGACGGCCGCGTCGGTGACCAGGTCGCTGGCGCTGTGCAGTCCGTCGGCGAGGATGGTCTGCGAGCCGAAGACCGCCCCCGCGGCGACCTTGCCGCCCGAGAGCAGCGCATCGGCGATGAGCCCGGCGAGGCTTACCGCCCGGGGGGTCGGCAGGCGGGATGTCTTCGTGGCGTCGGTCATGGGCTCGTCCGCGGGACGGAGGCATTGTACCCGCCCGCAACCGTCTCGTCCCGGCCGCGTCGGGCGGCGCCCGCGGCGCAACCGTGTGCGGCGATCCGGGGGCGCATCCCGTTGGGTGCGCGACAACTTCGTGGCATGGGCGTCTCGCCCATGCCACAATACGGACGCGCCCCCATCCCGTTCCGGGGCGTCGGTTTCCCTTTGCGCATCGCGGGGATTCGGCTATAACGATATCGGGCGTCGCCGTACCGCCTTCGGGCGGTCCGCAGGGTCCGAGGTCTTCGGTCGGTTCATGCGTTCGCCGCGAAGACTCGACCGCCGGTTGTGCATCCGCGGCGGCCAGCGACGCCCGTCGGGCCGGACAGACCGGATGCATCCTTCGGGAGCAGACATAACGTGAATCCGCTGTTCTGGATCGTGGCCGGGGTCACGGTCCTCTCCGGTTTTTTTTCCGTGATGGGGTACTCGCTGAGGGCCCTGCGCCGCTCGCAGCTCGACGAGGCGCTCAACGGCGCCGGTTCGGGCCGGATGGAGGTCCTCGAGCGCCAACTGACGCCCCTGAGGCTGACCGTCTCCTTCTGCCGCGCGCTGGCGAACATCGTCCTGGTCGTCGCCCTGGTCCAGTGGTTCAACCGTCTGGCGAGCCCGCCGGTCGCCGCGGTGGGCGGCGCGGCCGTGGCGGGGGGGCTGATCGCCGTCTTCGGCGTGGCGATTCCCCACGCCTGGGCCCTCTACGCAGGGAACCGCGCGGTGGCGACGATGCTCCCGGTCCTGCTTGCGCTTCGCTACGCGCTGTACCCGGTGGTGGCGGTGATGCTCGCCTTCGACGTGCCGATCCGCCGGCTCAGCGGCGCCGCCGAGGCGGAGAACGGCGACGCGGCCAAGCAGGAGATCATCCAGGCCGCCTCCGAGGGACGCGCCGAGGGCGCGGTCGACGAGGACGAGGTCGAAATGATCGAGTCGGTCATCGAGTTCGGCGAGACCCACGCCGGGGAGATCATGACCCCGCGGACCGATATCTTCGCCCTCAGCGTCGATCTG
>CAYTQL010000089.1:0-9884 GCA_964439555.1 uncultured Planctomycetaceae bacterium
CGATATCGGTCGGTTGGGGCGGTGGTCAGGGCGACCACGTCTCCCAGGGCGTCGCGCCTGGCGGCGATCGCCCGGGAGGCGGCGTCGAAGCGGAAGTAGATGTCCTTGTCGAACCGACCGGCCAGGATGGGGTCGCCCAGGGTCGGGTCGTAGTCTCCGCGAATGACCAGGTCGCCGCCCCGCGCGTACATGCGTGTGACGAACCGGAAGTCCGCCCCGAGGCGCATCAGGGCGAAGGCGGAGCTGAGCAGCTTCTGATTGCTCGCCGGGATGAACGGCTCCCGCGCGCGATGGGCGACCAACGTCCGTCCGGTCGCCACGTCCCGCACGCTCAGGCCCACCTTCGCCCGGTGGGTCCGCTCGAAGCGACGGACCTCGGCGAGCAGGTCCTCGGCGAGCTCGCCCGCGGGAAGCGGTGCGGCGCAGAGCAACACCGCAAGGACAGCGGGCAGCAGGCGAACGACCTTCCGTGGCGAATGGGAGTGCATGACCGGTTCCATGTCCGCCCGAGTATAGCAACTCGGCGCCCCTCTCCCATGCCGGGAAACGAGCGGCGTCCAGCGCGCCTCGCCGGACGGGCGACGATCAGTCTCCGAAATTCGTGCCCACCGCCCGGGCGGCGCGGACCACGCTGTGGTCCTCGGGGACGGTCCGGACACGCTTGGCGATCTTGGAAATCTCGACCGAGCCGGTCTGCCCGCAGCTCTGGACCACGAGGCGTCCGAAGCGCCCGTCGCGGAGCAGCTCCCAGGCGTGGTATCCGAATTCCGTCGCCAGGATGCGGTCCCGCGGGGTCGGCGTGCCGCCGCGCTGGACGTGCCCGAGCACGATCGCGCGGCTCTCGAGCCCGGTCCGTTCGGCGACCTCGTCCGAGACCCACTTGCCCACGCCGCCGAGGCGGATCGGGTCCGGGGAGCTCTTGTCGACCTTGCTGACGAACTGCTCGCCCCCCGCCGGGGTCGCCCCCTCCCCGACCGCGATGATCGTGAAGCCCTTCCCGATCCGGCTGCGCTCCCGGCAGCGGGCGGCGACCGCGTCGACGTCGAAGGGAATCTCGGGCATCAGGATTACGTCCGCCCCGCTGGCGACGCCCGCGTGCAGCGCCAGCCACCCGGCGTAACGCCCCATCAGCTCCACGACCATCACGCGGTGATGGCTCGAGGCGGTGGTGTGGACCTTGTCGATCGCCTCGGCGGCGGTGTTCACGGCCGTGTCGTGCCCGAAGGTGATCTCCGTTCCCTCGAGGTCGTTGTCGATGGTCTTCGGGACGCCGACGATCCGCAGGCCCCGCTCGATCAACTCGGACGCCCCGGACATGGTCCCGTCGCCGCCGATGACCACCAGCGCGTCGAGCCCCGCTTCCCGGGAGATGCGGACGACGTCGTCGCGGACGTCGCGCTCGACCCAGGTCTCGCCCTCGCGGACGAGGTACGCGGCGGGGTTGGCCTTGTTCGACGAGCCGAGGATCGTGCCGCCCTGCGTGAGGATGCCGCTGACGTCGTCGTACTGGAGTGTGCGCATGCGGTCCTCGATGAGTCCGAGGTACCCGTCGAGGATGCCCACGACCTCCACGCCGCCTCCCAGCGCCGCCTTGGCGACCGCGCGGATGACGGCATTGAGTCCGGGGCAGTCGCCCCCGCCGGTGAGGATTCCGATACGCTTGAGTTCGTCGCTCATGTCTGCTCCCTGACCTGACCTCGTTCCACGGCAGACGCCGGGGTCCGGCTCGGGCTACCCCCGCGCCGGTCGGCTTGGGCCCCGTGACATCGACCTGCACGTCATGGTATAATGCGCCGGTGAAGACGTCATGTCCGCGGGCCCGTCGCCACTCTACCTCGCACAAATGCGCGGACGATGCAACGGCCTTACCTCGCCCGGCCGGATCGAGACGTTCCTTCGGGGGGACTGGAGAGCACAATGCCCGCGCCGTCGACCGAACGCCGCAAGCACACGCGCCACCCGCTGGCGACCAGCGTGAAATTCTTCCACGGGCCGACGAAGAAGGAGTTCCCCGGCCGATGCGTGGACATCTGCCACGGGGGCATGCTGATGTACGTTCCCGCCACCGCGCCGGTCCAGGCGGGGCACTCGCTGCGCCTCAGCGTCGGCGCCCTGCCCCGCCCGGAGTACCACGCCCTCGAAGGCGCCCACGACGCCACCATCGTCCGCGTCGACCACCACAACCTCACGAGCATGGGCCAGTTGGCGGTGGGGATCCGGTTTCACTGACCGCAGGGATCGGGGAGCAGGAAACCCCGGGGGCACAGAGCGTCGGATGCCGGCGCGGGATTCGCTCGTCCGCCGGCCGGGGCAGCGAGGCGACCGACCCCACGCGCGTTTCACCGGAGGCGGCGCCTCGCTCAACAACGCGCCCTGCCCGGACCGCTGCTCTCTGCCGTTCCTACTTCTCCTGCGGCTTCTCCGCTTTGAGCGGGCGGCTCATCAGGTCGGCGATCGCCTCACTGGGCGACTCGCCCTCGAACAGGACGCGGTAGATCGCGCGGGTGATGGGCATCTCCACGCCTTCCCGCCCGGCCAGGGCGACAACGCTTTCGGTGGTCGCCAGGCCTTCCACGACCGCGCCGACCTTCTCCCGGGCCTCGTCCACGCGCGCGCCGCGTCCGATCGCCTCGCCGAAGGTGCGGTTGCGCCCCACCGGGGAGATGCAGGTGGTGATCAGGTCCCCCACCCCGCTGAGCCCGGAGAAGGTCTGCGGATGGGCGCCCAGCGCCTCGCCGAGACGGGCGATCTCCGCCAGCCCGCGGGTGACCAGCGCCGCCTTGGCGTTGTCGCCGAGCCCCATCCCGTCGACGATGCCGGCGGCGATGGCGATGACGTTCTTGGTTGCCCCGGCCAGTTCGACGCCGGGGAGGTCCGGGTTCGTGTAGACCCGGAGGGTGTCGCTGCTGAAGGCTTCCTGCACGCGCCGGGCGAGGGGCAGGTCCTCCGAGGCGGCCGTGACGGTCGCCGGACGATGGCGCAGCAGTTCCGGGGCGATCGACGGTCCCGACAGCGCCACCACCGGCTGGGGGCGTCCGAGCACGTCGCGGATCATCTGGGAGGGTCTCAGCAGGGTCTTGCACTCGATGCCCTTGGTCACCGAGCAGACGCACAGCCCCTCCGGGCAGTGCGGGCCCAAGCGGACCCAGGCGTCGCGGACGTGCTGCGCCGCCACGGCCGAGACGACCAGGCTGACGCCCTCGAAGCACTCCTCGTCGGCGACGACCTCGACCGCCCCGGGCAGGGGCGCTTCGAGCGAGCGCTTGTTCCGCCGGGTCTCGATCAGCGCGCGGGCGTCGTCGGGGAAGGGGCTCCAGAGGCGCACCCGGTGATCGTTCTCGACCAGCAGGATCGCGCAGGTCTGCCCCATCGCGCCGTCGCCGATAATCAGAATCCGCTCGTTCATGGCGTGGTAGCGTAGCGACGGGGCCGCCGGTTTTCCACCACCGCCCCGGGCGTTGCGTTCCGCCGCCGGAGCCCTAGAATGCACCGACTCCGAACGGAAAGGATCGATGAGCGAAGAGTTCCACACACACCGGCTGGACAACGGTCTGACGCTCGCAGCCCAGCGGATGGCGCGGATGGGCTCGGCGTCGATGAGCATCCTGGCGCCCGCCGGGGCGGCGCGCGACGCCGACGACCGGGCCGGCGCCGCGGCGGTGCTCGGCGAGTGGCTCTTCCGCGGCGCCGGCCCGTACGACACCCGCGGGCTCAATGACGCCCTGGACGCCCTCGGCGTCCGCCACGGACAGGGCGTCCGCAGCCGCCACCTGTCGCTGAGCTTCTCCATGCTGCGGCGCAATCTCCCGCAGGCGCTGGAGATCGCCGCACACATCCTCCGGCGTCCGCGCCTGACCGAGGCGGGGTTCGCCCCGGCGCGTGAGCTGGTCCGCCAGGACCTCGACGCCCTGGCCGACGAACCCTCCCGCCACGCGATGGTGCTGATGCGCGAACAGTTCTTCCCCTATCCCCTCGGGCGGTGCGTCTTCGGACGCGTCGAGACGCTCGGGGCGATGACGCCCGACGACCCGCGCGATCACTACCGCCGCTGCGCCGGGCCGGGCGGGACGGTGATCGCCGTGGCGGGCGCCTTCGAGTGGGACGCCCTGCGCGACGCCGTCGAGACGCAGTTCGGCGACTGGCAAGGCCCGCCCCCCGAGCCCGTCGAAACGACCGGGTCCGACCCCGAACTCCGCCACCTGCCCAAGCCCTCCGCCCAGGAGCACATCGTCCTGGCCGTCCCCGCCGTGACGCCCTCCCACGAACAGTACTACGCCGCCCGCCTCGCCGAGACGGTCATGTCCGGCGGCATGGGCAGCCGCCTGTTCACCGAGGTCCGGGAGAAGCTCGGACTCGTCTACCACATCTCGATGCGCTACCAGACGCTGCTCGAGACGGCGGGGATGTTCATCTACGCCGGGACCCGCCCCCGACAGGCGGCGCGGACCTTCGAGGTGACGTTGCGCGAACTGCGGCGTCTCGGCGAGGGCGTCACGCCCGACGAACTCGAACGGGCCAAGACCCAACTGCGCAGCTCGATGGTCATCCAGGGCCAATCCACCGCCGCCCGGGCGGGCGCGGTGGCCTCCGACCACCTCCACCTCGGACGCCTCCGGACGCTGGAGGAGATGAACCGCGCCGTCCAGCGCGTCTCGGGCGGGGAGGTCGCCGAATACGCCCAGGTGCAGGCGGCCGCCAGGCCCCACGTGCTGGCGATCGGGCCCGAGCCGCTGGAACTGCCCGAGGAGGCGGCGTCATGAGCTTCCGCGAGACCACGCTGCCTAACGGGCTGAGCATCGTCGCGGAGGTCGATTCCGACGCGGCCACGATGGCGGCGGGCTTCTTCGTGCGCACGGGAAGTCGCGACGAGACGCCCGAGGTCGCCGGCGTGAGCCACTTCCTCGAACACATGATGTTCAAGGGCACCGAGCGGCGGACCGTCTTCGACATCAACCGCGAGTTCGACGAACTCGGCGCCGACTACAACGCCTTCACCTCCGAGGAGACCACCGTCTACTACGCCAACGTCCTCCCGGAGTTCCAGCGCCCCGTGGTGGACCTCCTGGCCGACATGATGCGCCCGGCGCTGCGGGCGGAGGACTTCGACGTGGAGAAGGGCGTGATCCTCGAGGAGATCGCCGTCTACGAGGACCAACCGCACTTCCGCCTCTACGACGCGATGATGAGCGCCTACTTCGCCGCGCACCCGCTGGGCAGTCCGATTCTCGGCACGGCCGCGTCGATCGAGGCGATGGAGCTCGAGGCGATGCGGGAGTATTTCGCCCGGCGGTACGCCCCGGACAATCTCATCGCCGTCGGCGTGGGGACCCTGGACTGGGACGCCTTCGTGGCGCAGCTCGTCGAGTGCTGCGGAGGCTGGACGCCCGGCGACAACCGCCGCTGGACCGGTCCGCCCGCGGCGCCCGAACCGAAGCGGATCCTCGCCGACCCCGCCCTGTCGCGCCAGCAGATGGGCCTGGTCTGCGACGCCCCCGGCGCACAGGACGAACGCCGCTACGCCGCCCAACTGCTCGCAACCGTCCTGGGCGACGTCACCGGAAGCCGCCTCTACTACGCCCTCATCGAGCCCGCCCTGGCCGACGACGCCCAGACCGTCTACAGCCCGATGGACCATGTCGGCGCCCTGCTGACGTTCCTCTCCTGCGACCCGGACAACGCCCCCCGCGCGCTGGAGATCGCCCGGGAGACGCTGGCCCGCTTCGCCGAGGAAGGCCCGACCGAACGCGAACTCCAGGCCGCGAAAAACAAGACCGCCACCGCCGCGACGCTCAAGGGCGAACTGCCCATGGGCCGACTCACCGCCGTGGGCTTCGACTGGCTCTACCGCCAGGAGTACATCCCCCTGGATGAGCAGATCGCCGCGGTCTTCGACGTCTCGTCCGGGGAAATCCTCGAGCTGGCAAGGCAGCTTCCGCCGGACGGCGGGACGCTGGTAACCCTCGGACCCCGGGAGCAACTGTGAAGCCCACCCCTCCCGACGAGGTCCGACGCCGCTTCACCGGCAAGCGGGTGACCGTCGTCGGGCTCGGCCGCTTCGGCGGCGGCGTCGGCGCCGCGCGCTGGCTGGCCGAGGCCGGGGCGAAGGTGACCGTCTCCGACCGGGCGACGCCGGAGGAGCTCCGCGACTCGGTCGAACAGCTCTGCGACCTGGAAATCACCTTCCATCTCGGCGAGCACCGCGGGGAGGACTTCTTCCACGCCGACTGGCTGGTGGTCAATCCCGCGATCCCCCCGGAGATGCCCCTGCTGGCGCGGGCCCGCGAAGGGCTCGTCCCGATCACCACGGAGATCAACCTCTTCATCGAGCAGTGCCCCGCCCGGATCGTCGGGGTCACCGGCTCGGTGGGCAAGAGCACCGTCACCGCGATGACCGGCGCGGTGCTCTCGCGGCGGTTCCCCACGCACGTCGGCGGGAATATCGGCGTCTCGCTGCTCCGGCAGGTCGAGCAAATCGCCCCCGAAGACCGCGTAGTCCTGGAGCTCTCCAGCTTCCAGCTCGAGTACACGCCGCTGCTGGGCTTCTCGCCGCACGCGGCGCTGGTCACGAACCTCCGGCCGAACCACCTCGACCGCCACGGGACGATGGACGCCTACGCGGCCGCGAAGAAGAACCTCTTCCGCTTCCAGGGGCCCGGGGACGTACTGATCCTCAACCGCCGCTGCCCGACGACCGACGCGTGGGCCTCCGAGGCGCCCGGCGCGGTCCGCCGGTTCGACGCCGGCGACGAACCGTTCGACCTTCCCGTCCCCGGCGAGCACAACCAGGCGAACGCCCAGGCCGCCTGGCAGATCGGGCGGTGGTTCGGCGTCGCCCGGGACGAGGCGGCCGAGGCGTTGGGAGAGTTCACCGGGCTGCCCCACCGCCTGGAACCGGTCGGCGAGGTCGCCGGCGTGCAGTACTTCAACGATTCCAAGTGCACCACGCCGCACGGGGCGATCGTCGCGATGAAGGCCTTCGCGCCCCGCCGCAGCGTCATCATCCTCGGGGGCTACGACAAGGGCGTCCGCTTCGAGGAGCTGGCCGAAGTCGCGGTCGGGCGAGCCGGCGCCGTGGTGCTGATCGGCCAGACCGCGGATGCGATCGCCTCCGCCCTGGCGGCTCACGACGACGCCCCGCCCGTCGAACGCGCCGTGGACCTCGCCGACGCGGTGCGCCGCGCCCGCGTCCACGCGAAGCCCGGCGACGCCGTCCTGCTGAGTCCCGCCTGCGCCAGCTACGACATGTTCCCCAACTACGAACACCGCGGCGACCGCTTCCGCGAGCTGGTCGCCGGACCGGACCCCTCCGCCCCGACCACCCCGGAATGACGCGAGCCCGCCGCCTGTGGATGGTCTTCGGCCGGATCGCGGGCATGCCGCCGGAGAGCTACCGCCGGCAGTTCCGCAGCGGGTAGAACGGGGGATGACTCGAAAGGACAAGAACCAAGAACCAAGAACCAAAAGGCTCTCGCCGACGCGGGACTTTGTATCTTGTCTCTTGCGTCTTGTACCTTCGGGTCGCTTGCGATCGCTACAGGATGCGCAGATGGAAACCGCCGTCGACGTTGATGACCTCGCCGGTGCTGAAGCGCAGCTCGCCGCGGGCGCAGGCGGCGACGGCGCGGGCGATGTCCTCGGGCTGACCCCACCGGCGGATCGGGGTGATCCCCTCGGCGATGAGCTTGTCGTACTTGTCCTTCACGCCGGCGGTCATCTCCGTGGCGATGATGCCCGGGCGGGTCTCGTAGACGCCGATGCCCTCATCGGCCAGGCGGGCGGCGAAGAGCTTCGTCATCATGCCGACGCCGGCCTTGGAGAGGCAGTACTCCCCGCGGGAGGGACTGGCGGTGTAGGCGCTGATCGAGCCGGTGTTGACGATGCACATCCAGGCGTCGGGACGCTGCTGCTTCTGCTCGAGCATCCAGTTGGCGACGGCCTGGGTGAGCAAGTACGGGCCCCTGAGGTTGATGCCCATGACCCGGTCGTAGCTCTCCTCACTCGCCTCGAGGATGTCCAGGCGCTCCTTCGGCGCTACGCCGGCGTTGTTGACCAGCACGTCGAGACGCCCGAACGCCTCGTCGGTCTGCTTCAGCGCTGCGGCGCGATCCTCCGCGGAGCGGACGTCGCCCCGGACGGCGATCGCCCTGCGCCCCTGCTGCTCGATCCGCGAGACGGTCTCGCCCGCGTCGATGACGTCGAAGAGGGCGACGTCGAACCCGTTGGCGGCCAATTCGACGGCGATGGCGGCCCCGATCCCGCGGGCCGAGCCGGTTACCAGTGCTGCGGGGGTCTCGGACATCTTCACGCTCCTTGAGAGTTTGCCGAAGAAACCCCAGTATGTGCCCCGCCGCGGCCGCGGTCAACGCCGCAACGCGCGCGAACGCGCCGGCGCCGAAGCCCCTCACCTGACCCCCGCGGAGCGCAACTCACGGGAAATCCAGGATTTCTGCACCCTATCCACAAAGCGCTAAGACCGCGCCCACGCCAGAGACGCCCTTGCCAACAGTCCATCCACGACCGCGCAAGGGCTTGTGTCTGATTCGCCGCGGACTACCCCATATATTGTCCGCTTGACATTGACCTCGCCTTTTGTTAGCTTATTGTCCGGTGTTTGGCAGTGTTGATTAAGGTTTTTTTGCGCCGTGAACCGGCCGCGTGACAAGGATTTGCGCGATTCCTTAACTGTTTCGCTATAAAATGTAGCCTAGGCGCCTTGACGACCCCATATCTTGGGTTTAATCTTCTCCCCATCATGATCGAAGGGATCATGATGAAGCCCTGAAGCAACGGGTGGGTTCGCTGCGACAAGTCCAAGGCCGATCGCCGCTGCCGCACGGGATAGTTCCTTCGCCGAGAGAAGCTCAGAGTTCGGGTCTTTCCGGGCTCCGTATGTGTGGAGAGTTCGATGTCGAAGAATGGTCAGCCAAAACAGAACGCCTCCGGGAGCGACTCCTCCGTGCAGGTCGAGGGGCTGCAGATCGAGCGGATTTTCTCGACGCCCGGGGAGCACCCCTTCGAGTCGCTCAGTTGGGAGACCCGCTCGGCGCGGATCGGCGACGACAAGGGCAATACGGTCTTCGAGCAGGAGAACGTCGAGGTCCCCTCGGAGTGGTCGCAGCTTGCCACGAACGTCGTGGCCAGCAAGTACTTCTACGGGGAACTGGACACCGAGCAGCGGGAGCAGTCGGTCAAACAGCTCATGCACCGCGTCTGCCGGACCATTGCCGACTGGGGCGTCGCCGACGGGCTCTTCGCCTCGCCGGAAGACGGCGAGCGGTTCTACAACGAGCTGACCTGGCTGTGCGTGAATCAGCACGGGGCGTTCAATTCGCCGGTGTGGTTCAACGTCGGGCTCTACCACGTCAACGGCGTGCCCGGCTCGGGGGGCAACTACCACTGGGACCCCGACGCCGACGCCCCCGTCAAAACGCAGCGCAGCTACGAGTACCCCCAGGGCAGCGCGTGCTTCATCCAGAGCGTCGACGACAACATGGAGGACATCATGCGCCTCGCCTCGGCCGAGGCGATGCTCTTCAAGCACGGCAGCGGGACGGGGACCGACCTGTCCACGCTGCGGAGCTCGCGTGAGAAACTCTCCGGCGGCGGGACGCCCTCGGGGCCCCTGAGCTTCATGCGGGTCTACGACCAGGTCGCCGCGGTGATCAAGTCGGGCGGCAAGACCCGCCGCGCCGCCAAGATGCAGTCCCTCCGCGTGGACCACCCGGACATCAAGGAGTTCATCTGCTGCAAGATGGACGAGGAGAGAAAGGCCTGGGCCCTGATCGAGCAGGGCTACGACGGGTCCTTCAACGGCGACGCCTACTCCTCGGTCATGTTCCAGAACGCCAACCTCTCGGTCCGCGTGACCGACGAGTTCATGCAGG
>CAYTQL010000090.1:0-3119 GCA_964439555.1 uncultured Planctomycetaceae bacterium
ACAATGCCGGGACCATGCACGTGAACTTCCTGACCACCGATGCGTGGCGCTTCCGCGGGCTCGCCCTGGGCAGCCCGACCTACAACACCCGCCTGTTCCCACCGGTCGCCGACTTCGTGGGACACCTCGCCAACAAGAAGCTCAAGAATCGCTGCCTCGGGCTCTTCGGCACCTACGGATGGTCCAAGGGAGGCGTGGCGGCGATGGAGGACTTCGCCGAGAAGAGCACGTGGAACCTCGTCGAGCCCGTCGTCGAGGTCCAGTGCTCCGCGACGCCCGAGGAGATGCAGCAGTGCATCCAGCTCGGGAAGAACATCGCCGCGGCCGTGAAGGAAGGCGGCGACGGCTGCCCGCCGCCGGGCAAGGCGTCGGAATGACGGAGAACGAAAACATCTGGGCCCCCTGGCGGATCGGGTACATCCGCTCGCTCAAGGAACCTCACGGCTGCTTCCTGTGCGACCACGCGGGCGCACCGGAGCGGGACGCCGAGAACCTGGTGCTCTGGCGCGGGCGGGCGTGCTTCGCCCTGCTCAACCGCTATCCGTACATCGGCGGGCACACGCTGGTGGCGCCGTACGAGCATCTCGGCGCGCTGGAGGACCTCGGCGACGAGATCATGCTCGAAATGATGCAGATGATCCGGGACGTCCGCGGGGTGCTGGCGGAGGTGATGACCCCGGAGGGGTTCAACGTGGGCGTCAACCTCGGCCGATGCGCCGGGGCGGGGCTGCCCGGTCACCTGCACGCCCACGTGGTCCCGCGCTGGAGCGGGGACACGAACTTCATGCCCGTCTTCGCCGGCGTACACGTCGTCCCCCAGGCGCTCGAGGACCTCCGCGAAGAACTCCGAGCCGCCGCCGAAGCAACCGGGCCGGAGACGTTTGCTGATTCATCCTGAGCAGGATGAAGGGGATGAACGGGCTACGGCAGAAGCAGGCTGGAATTCGAGCCGACCCGCAACCCAGACCCGCAGGAGATCGGCGCGCGGAGCGCCAGGGTTTCGCCGCTTGATCCGTCAACCGGATATCGAACCTGAAGCTCGTGTCGTATCCTTTTGATCCCCTTCATCCTGCCGCTGAGAGAAGAGTGACAACCCCACGCGAACAGTTCGAGGCCTGGCATGACCGGTGGCTTGCCGGCTGCGCGGTACGGGAGGCGGAGGGCGTGCGGGCGGTGGACGAACCGGCGCATCCGTACCGGACCTGCTTCCAGCGGGACCGGGACCGGGTCGTCCATTCCACGGCCATGCGGCGGATGGACTTCAAGACGCAGGTGTTCACCCCCCACCTTCACGATCATCTCCGCACGCGATACACCCACACCGTCGAGGTCGCCCAGGTCGCCCGGACGCTCGGGACGGCGTTGCGGCTCAACGCGGACCTGATCGAGGCGGTCGCCCTCGCCCACGACCTCGGGCACCCGCCGTTCGGGCACGGCGGCGAGCGAACGCTGGATGAGCTGATGCGCGACCACGGCGGGTTCGAGCACAACCGCCAGTCGCTCCGCGTGGTGGACTACCTCGAACGCCCGTACCCGCAGTTCCACGGGCTCAACCTCACCCGCGCGGTCCGCGAGTGCATCGCCAGACACGAAACCCGCTACGATACGCCCGTCTGCCCGGAGTTTCCCCCGGGTCGGCTCGGTCCGCTGGAGGGGCAGGTGGTGGACCTCGCCGACGAGATCGCCTACACCGCCGCCGACCTGGAGGACGCCTTCCAGGCGAACTGGCTGACCGTGGCGGACGTGGCGGACCTGGAGCTGTGGCGGGCCGCGTGGCGGCGCGTCCGCGCCGCCTGGCCGGACGCTCGCGACATCCACAAGCAGATCCGCACCGTGCAGACCGTCACGGCCGTGCTGGTCGACGACGCCGTGGCCGCCTCCGGCGCGACCCTCGAGGCGATGGACCTCCGCTCGCCCGACGACGTCCGCGCCGCCGACGCCAAGGCGGTCGCGCTGTCCCCGGGCGTCCGCGACGCCCTGGACGCCATGCAGGAGTTTCTCCTCGAGCGCGTTTACCGGCGGCGGGACAACGCCGCGCACGAACGGCGCGCCCGTGATACGCTGGTGGATCTGTTCGGCGCGTTCGAGACCGAGCCCGGGCTGCTGCCCGAGCGGTTCGCCCGGCGGATCGACGCCGACGGGCTGCACCGGACCCTCTGCGACTATATCGCGGGCATGACCGACCGCTACGCCCGGGAGGAGCATGCCCGCGTCACCGGAGCGAAAGGACGCCCCTGATGCGAACGCAACGCCATGACGTCGATCTGTGCGTGGTCGGAGGCGGTCCGGCCGGGCTCTGTGCGGCCGTCGCCGCCGGGCGGCGCGGGGCGCGGGTCGCCCTGGTCCACGATCGCCCGATGCTCGGGGGCAACGCCTCGAGCGAAGTGCGGATGTGGATCGGCGGGTCGAAGGGCAAGCACCTGCGCGAGACCGGGCTCATCGAGGAACTGCTGCTGAACAACATGCACCGCAACCCGCGGGGCAACTGGCGCATCTGGGATTCGGTGCTCTACGAGCTCGCCCGCTTCGAGCCGAATGTCACGCTCCTGCTGAACACTACCTGCTGCGACGCCGACGTCGAGCCCGGCCGGCGGATCAACAGCATCCGCGCGTGGGGGCTGACCAACGAAACCTGGCACGAAGTCCGCGCCGCGCTGTTCGCCGACTGCTCCGGCGACGGGATTCTCGCGGCGCTGAGCGGCGCGGAGTTCCGCATCGGGCGCGAGGCGGGCGGGGAGTTCGGCGAATCGATCGCGCCGGAATCCGCCGACCGCAGGACGATGGGCCTGTCGCTGCTGATCCAGCCGCGCGAGATGGACCGCCCGGTGAACTTCACCCCGCCGTCCTGGGCGCATCGCTACCGGAACTGCGAGGACCTCCCCCGGCGCGGGCACGTCGTCGGGCGGACGAACTTCTGGTGGATCGAGCTGGGCGGAGAGCAGGATTCCATCCACGACGCCGAGGCGCTGCGGGATGAGCTGCTGAAGGTCGCCTTCGGCGTCTGGGACCACGTGAAGAACCACTGCACCGCTCAAGACGCCTCGCATTGGGCGCTCGACTGGATCGGCTTCCTGCCGGGCAAGCGGGAGAGCCGCCGCTACATCGGCGACCACGTTCTC
>CAYTQL010000090.1:3129-9849 GCA_964439555.1 uncultured Planctomycetaceae bacterium
CCAGAACGACGTGCGCGGGGGAGTCGGCTTCGACGACGTCGTCGCCTACGGCGGCTGGAGCATGGACGACCACCACCCGGCCGGGCTGAACCACCCCGGCGAGCCGACGGTCTTTCACCCCGCCCCCCCGGGATACGCGATCCCCTACCGGGCCCTGTACTCGCGGAACGTGGAGAACCTGCTGTTCGCCGGGCGGAACATCTCCGCGACCCATGCGGCGATGAGCTCGATGCGGGTGATGGCGACCTGCGCCATGCTCGGGCAGGCGGCGGGCACGGCCGCGGCGATCGCCGCCGCGGAGGGGATCGGCCCCCGCAGCGTCTACACCGAACACCTCGAGCGGCTCCAGCAGACGCTGATGGACGACGACGCCTACCTCCCCGACAAGCGGCGGGCGGTCTCGGACTTGACGGGCCGGGCGGCGCTGAGCGCCTCGTCCGGAGACCCCGAGCTGATCCGCAACGGCGTGGACCGCCCGACGGATGCCGGCGAGAACGGCTGGTCGGCGCCGCCGGGTAACTGGATCGAGCAGCGCTGGGACTCCCCGCAGGTCCTCCGCGGCGTGCGGTTGTGCTTCGACTCGAACACCAACCGCGGCGACACCGGCGCGAACATGCCGTGCGTCTACCGTCGCGAACCGTTCAACCTGTCCCCCCCGCCGCAGCTCGTGAAGGCCTGTCGCATCGAGGCGGCCGACGAGGAGGGCAATTTCGCCGAACTCGTGCGGATCACCGACAACCACCAGCGACTCGTCCGCCTGCCCCTCGCGGCCACCACTCGCGCGGTCCGCCTGATCCCCGAGGAAACCCGCGGCGTCGAACACGCCCGCCTCTTCGGATGGGACGTTCTCTGAGACACGGCGGCGGCCTGTGGTCACGCGTCAGAACCGCACCTTGATGCGATCGCCGAGGTCGATCTCCATGTCATCGTCCTTCTTCTTCTTCTTGTTGTCGTCGTCGGCGTCGCTTTCGGGCTTCGTGGGGTCGCCGACGGTCTCGGCCAGGAATATTTTCATCGCCTCCAGCGCGCGTCGGGCGGAGGGGTGATCGTAGGCGACGCCCTCGGAGGCGTCCCGCCCCCGTCGCGGGTTCGTGAAGGCGTGCGGCGCCTTGCCGTAGATGTTGAGCTGCCAGCGGACCTCCCCGATTTCCATCTCCTTGATGAACGTCATCACATCCAGGACCGGCACCTGCGGGTCCGCTCCCCCGTGGCAGACGAGAATCTGGGCCTTGATGTTCTTCGCGTCCTGGAGGTTGTGGGTATCCAGCGGGGCATGGAACGCGATCACCGACCCGATGTCCGCGCCCGACCGCGCCAGCTCCAGGGCGACCATGCCCCCGAAGCTGAAACCGATCGCCGCGATCTTGTCGTCGTCGACCTGCTTGTAGCGCCGCAACTGCTTCAGCGCCGCGGCCGCCCGGGAACGGGCCAGCTTGCGATCCCGGCGGTACGGGGCGGACCACTCCGAGGCCCGGTCCTTGTCCATCGTCGAGCGCCCGCGCCCGTAGACGTCCGCGACCAGCGCGACGTACCCGCGCCGCGCCAGCGCCTCTGCGCGCTTCTCGGCATGGTCGTCGATCCCCCACCAGGCGGGGAAGACCAGGACGCCGGGTCGGTCTGCGGCGTAGCGGTCGTCCCAAACGAGGCGTCCCTTCAGGGCGGTCCGCCCGTCGGAGTAGTTGACGTCCTGCGTGCGGACCTCGGCGCTTGCCCCGACCAGGCCGGAGAGAATCACGAGTGCGGCGATAGCGGTTCGGGCGTTCATCGTTTCTCCTTTCGGTGAGTTGACGATCAATTCTAGTCCACCTCGCTCCCCGCGGCCACGTTCGGCACTCGCCGATCCTCCCAAAGAACCGCTCGGGGCGGTACAATCGACGCCCATGGAGTTCATTCTCGGATTCGTCATCGGGGCGGTCCTCGGTTCGGTGCTGGCGCTGGGCGTCCAGTTGCTCCGGGCCCGCCGGGAACGCGAGCACCTCCGCGAGGCGCACGAGGCGATGCGCGACGCGTTCTCGGCGCTGGCCTCCGAGGCCCTCGACGCCAACGCCAAGCGACTCTCCGAGCAGGCCGACGCCCGCCTCGACGGGAAGAAGGCCCTGATCGACCAGTCGATCAAGGCGGTCAACGAGCGTCTCGGCAAGCTCAGCGAATTCGTTCAGCGAATCGAAACCGACCGCAAGGCCGACCTCGGGCGGCTCTCCAGCTCGGTCAACCGCCTGACCAGCACCGCCGAGGAACTGCACCGCATGCTCGCCTCCTCCCAGCGGCGCGGGGCGTGGGGTGAGCGGATGGCCGAGGATATCCTCCGCCTCGCCGGGCTCCAGGAGGGAGTCAACTACCTCAAACAATCCGCCGCGGACGCCGAGAGCGGACGCCCCGACTTCACCTTCCTGCTGCCCAACGACCTCTGCGTGAACATGGACGTGAAGTTCCCGCTCGAGGCGTACAAGGCATACGTGGACGCCGAGAGCGACCAAAGCCGCGCCGAAGCCTGCGAGCAGCTCACCCGCGCGGTCCGCGGGCACATCCGCGCGGTCGCCTCGCGGGGGTACATCGACTCGGCCGGGGGGACCGTGGACTACGTGATCCTCTTCATCCCCGCCGAGCAGATCTACGCCCTCGTGCTCGCCGAATGCCCGGACCTGGTGGACGAAGCGTTGGGCAGGAAGGTCGTCCTCGCCAGCCCGCTGACGCTGTACGCCATGCTCGCGGTCATCCGCCAGGCGGCCGAGAACGCCAACATCGCCGAAACCGCCAACGAGGTCATCGCCCTGCTCGGGCAGTTTCGCAGGCAATGGCAGAAGTACAACGAGGAACTCGACCGCCTCGGTTCGCAGCTCGAGACCGTCGGCCGGACCTACGAGACCCTCCGCACCACCCGCAGCAACATGCTCCAACGCCCGCTGGACAAGATCGACGAACTGCGCAGCCAGCGCGAACTGCCGGACGAAGATTAGGACGACGAGGCGAGGCGCGAAACCCCGGGCCGCGTTACCGCGTCACGAGGTGGTACGCGTGCGTGGGGCTCAGCTCGATCCGCACCGGCTCGCCGTCGCCGCCGGCGATCCGGATCTTCCCCTTCGCGGGGTAGGCGTTGGGCGTCAGCGGGGTGACCTCGACCGGCCCGTCGCCGGCGAGCTTGAGCGTGACGGTCGCCTCGATCCTGCGGACGTTCATCGGCCCGCCGCCGAGATCGGTGATCTTCCCGCCCTCCTGGCGAAAGCCGTACGGGCGTTCCTCGGTCATCGCCTGGAGCAGGATTCGCTTCGACGCGCCCAGGGGCTTCCCATCCAGCGAGACCGCCCAGAGTGCGGCGTACTCGTTGTCGCACTCGAAGCTGACGGTCGAAAGCGTCGTGAGCCCGGCGTCGCTCACGAAGCCGCAGACGCCCTGGCTGCGCGGCGAATCGATCGTCACCAGCCCGCGCTTGTAGTCCCAGATCATCTCTCCGGTCGCACTGCGGACGATGCCCTTTTCCCGATCGATGAATCGCCCCGGGCGCGTCGGGCGCGGGTCGGGGCCGCCGAACCGGCGGAGCACCTTGCCGACGTAGAAGGTCAGCGGGTCCACGTCGTCCGGGGCGGGCTCGTCGGCGGCTTTCTCCCCGCCCTTGCGGAGCTGGTCGAGCGCCCGGGCCTCGATGCTCGCCGACCCGACCAGCGACATCAGATCGCTCGGGTCCAGCGATTCCTTGAACATCGCCGGGGCCTCCTTCAGGTCGCCGCGCCGGTAACACACCGCCGCGGCCGGGAAGCTCCCCGCCACCACCGGCGAGCTGACCGGGAACTTACCGTACCCCGAGTCGGTCAGGAAGTTGCTCCCGACGGCGAAATGGAACAGTCCGTCGATATCGTGCAGGCAGCCCATCGCCGCCGAGAGGAAGGTCTGCTCGGCGCGGAAGCGGTTGGGGTTCGGCCAGCCGAGTTCGGAGATGATGTGCGGATACCCGTAGACCTGCTGCACCTGGAGCGGAAGCTTCTGCGGATTCCGGATCGCCGAGCGGCTTTGGAAGGTGTGCCCTACGCGGACGGAGTAGCTCGAACCCTTGCCCTTGTGCGGCCCGCCGAAGTATCCGTGCCGGTCGATCACGTCCCCGGCGGTGTAGGTCCAGCGCTCCAGCGCGCCGAGGGTGCGCGCGTCGGCGACGGTCCAGTTGCTGGCGCTGATCAGCCCGCCGTACCCGAGATCCTTCGTGATGTACCGCTTGGCCTCGGCGTAGAAGTCCTTCTGGAGGGTCGCCAGGAAGCGGACCTGGTCGGCGACGCGCCTGGCCTTGTTCCGCGAGCGCCCGAAGCCCTCGCGCGTCATGTGCCAGGCGTCGTAGAGGGCGGCGTGATCGGCGTCGGGGTTGTCGCCGGGGGCGCGGACGTTGCCCCAGGCGGCGAAGGCCTTGGCGACCGAGCCGTGCTTGCGTTTCAGCCAGTCGGAGTACATCCGCTCCAGCCGCTTCCAGTGCTGCGGGGGGACGTTTTTGCGCGTGAAGGTCCAGAAGAACAGGCTGTCCTCATTGACGATCTCGACGATCGACAGCGCCGGCTCGTCCGCCAACGGCGGACCGTAGGGGTTCTCGGCGGTCAGGGCGTTGCGGATCCACGACTTCCAGAGCGTCTGCATCCGCGGGAGGAAGTACAGGACGGCGAAGGCCTTGTCGTTCTTGATTTTGTCGTATCCGCCGATCCCGTGGGCCTCGGTGGGCTTGTACCACAGCGGGAAGAAGAAGCTCAGCTTCGTGTAGATGCCCTGCTTCTTCATCGCGGCCACGAGGTACTGGAGGTCGTCGAGCTTCCCGGCATGGGCCTCCGTGCCGTCGCCGGAGCGGTCGAACAGCGCACTGTGGTAACGGACCATGTTCACGCCCTGCTTGGCGAGCTTGCGGGCGAGGTAGTCGACGCTGTCGCGGGACTGCCCGGCGTTGCCCGCCGAGACGTTCACCGCCCAGAACCGCACCTTCTGCCCGTCGGCGAGGCGGAAGTCGTCCCCGTCGCGGCGAACGTAGCCTTTGGCGCCGGCTCGGGGTTCGTTCAACCGGCGCAGGTCGAAGCCCGCGGCGTCCTCGAACCCGTCCAGCGGGGGTTCCCAGGCAAAGAAGCCCTGCCCGGCTTTCCCGGAGCTCTCCCCGGGCTTCAGCGCCCCGTTCGGCTTCCAGGGCCCCTCGATCAGCAGGAAGGCGTCGAACGCGGCCGTGAGCTGATCGCCCTTGTCCGCCAGGAGCCGCAGTTCGAAGGTGTGCTTGCCCTTCGAGAGCTTCACCTTGCCGAGGTGCACCCAGTTGGCCCCGACGTGGGTCCGCAGGGAGGTGTTGTCGGCCAGGGCGATTCGGCGTCCGCAGACGTTCCACTCGCCCTCGTCGAAGCGCCATCGGAAGGGCCCGTGCTTCCAGAACTTGCGGGTCCAGAGGTTGTACTCGCCCGTCTCGGGCACGGTGAGTTGGTAGGTCGCGAACGCCTCATCGCCGGTGCGTTTGCCCGAGTTGCTCAGCCAGTCGCCGCCGCTGAGCAGGTGGCGGGTCTTGGGGAAGGTGTGGGGCCCGAACCAGCTTCGCCTGGGGAAGTTGGTCTTCTTCGGATTCTCCCCCTCCCACCACACGAAGGTCCGCTCGGCGGAGGCGAAGGAACTCGAGAGCATCGCGAGGACGAACAGGAGGCGTTTCATCGCACACCCTTCCGGTTGGGGACTGACGGTCGCGTGCGATTCTACGAAACCGCCGCCTCCGCGCACAGCACCGCCGCAGCCGGGCCAAGGCAAACGCGTAGAGGGACCCGGCGGCGTCCTGAAGCCTCCTTAGCCCGAACGAAACGCCCAACCAGCGCACACCCCCCGCTCCATCCGCCTCACCTGGCCATGCGGGCGCGGAACTCGCCGGGGTTCACGCCGCATTCGGGGCAGATGACTTCCTCGACGCCCTCCGGCGGGCGCAGGTAGACCGTCTGGCAGTTCGGGCACTCGATCGCCCGCCCGGCGGTGTCCGACCCTCCGCACTTGGGACAGGGAATGTGGTTCTCGTCGGTCACCACACCGTCGCGGACCATCTTGTAGACGGCGCCGGAACTGGCGGTAAAGACGTGATCACACTTGCGGCAACGGTAGAGGACCTCGATCCCCTCGGCCTTTTCCATGCCCGAATCGGCGGTGAAGTAGTCCGCCAGGATGTAGCCCCCGAACGCCAGCAGTGCGACCGCCAGAATGACGACCACGAGGCCGAATCTATCCTGAAGAATCTCCATCTCAGTGGCTCCTGTAGGGGGTGGGCAGGGCCGTCAGGTCCCGCTCGCCGGGATAGGTGCTCGGGACCTGCTCGTTGGTCAGCGACCGCACGCTCCCGTCGCACATCAGGGCGTTGATTCGCGTCCGGCCGAGGTGGCGGACACTGACGAAATCGCTCCCGCTGAAGTGCAGGTACTGTCCGTCGAAGACGCTGATAACCTCCCCGGGCGGGTTGGTGAAGTCCTTGAGCGACACGAAGGGCCGCTTGTCCTTCTCGTAAGACCAATAACAGCGCCCGTGCGGGTAGGGCCTGCCCGAGTTGTGCCCCGCCCCGATCCCGTACGAGGCGTTGGTGTAGTACACCGGCTCGCCGTTCTTGTCGAGGCGGTCCTGCAACGAGAGCCCGAGGCGGTTGGGCAGGAACCGATCGGCGGCGGACTTGAAGTTGTCCTGGTCGAACCGCACCGGCTCATCTTCCGGGCAGCGGATGATCGACGCGCGGGAGGGAAGCTCCTC
>CAYTQL010000091.1:0-9837 GCA_964439555.1 uncultured Planctomycetaceae bacterium
CACGTCCGCGTCGCCTGCCCGCCGATCGTCGCGCCGTGCTTCTACGGGATCGACATGTCCACGCTCGAGGAGCTCTTCGCACCGGAATTCTGCAACGGCGCCGGAAAATACGACGGCGTCCCCTCGTCCGAGGCTCACGCGAAGATGACCGCGGAACTGGGCGTCGATTCCCTTCGCTACCTCTCCGTGCCCGACCTCGGCCCGTCGATCCAGACCCCCAACGAGCAGCTCTGCCTCGGCTGCGTCACCGGGAAGTACCCCACCAAGTGGGGTCAGAAGCTCATCGCCCGCGCCCGCGGGGGCGAGAACGGCCGACGGACGTACGAGTAACGGACGCCGCTTCTGCTCTGCCGGCGGCAAAACGCGACGGGCCAGGCCTCTCGCCGGCCCGCGCCGCTCCGTGTCTGCATCCTCCTGTTCCCCGATCCCTGACCGCCCCGCTCCCCCCGCTCCGAGCGGTTCCGCCATAAGCTCCGCAACCCGAAGCCCCCGGGGGCGATAAACTACTGGAGCACCCGAAACCGTACACGAAAGGGAACCGCATGCGTCTTGCCCGTCTGCTGCTTATCGTCGCTCTCGTCACGCCGGCCGTCGCCGCCGCAGCCGGCCCGGCCGAGGAATACACCGAGCTGGAAGAGAAGTTCGGGAAGGTCGACCACGAGCGCCGCCTCCAGCGCGAGGCGCTGGAGGTCTGGGCGGAGATGCTGCCCGCCAAGGACCACCCCAAGCTCGCGGCCGCACGCAAGGCCGTCCGCGAAGCCGAGCAGGCCCTCGAACAGGCCAAGGCCGCCGACAAGGAACTCGGGGAGGCGATTGACGCCCTCCGCGCCGCCCAGGCCGCCCGGGACGCGAAAATCCGCGTGCTGCTCTCCGACGCCGAAACCTACGCCGACGCGCGCGCCCGGTACGAGGCGCTGGAGAAGCGCGTCGGCGAACTCGAAGCGAAAATGCCGGGCCTCTCCGCCGAGCAGCTCGCCGAGCTGGCCGAGGCGAGGCTCGAACGGAACCACCTCGGCGGGGCCCTCTACCGCGCCCGCCGGGCGATGTGGGCGACCACCCCGATCAAGCCGCTCTACCAGAAGGCCGACCGCCTCTACAAGCAGGCGGGGCGGGAGCGCAAGAAGAGCGAGGAGTACCGCAAGGCGTCCGGGACCCTCAAGCAGGCCCGTAAGGCCCTGAAGCAGGCCGAAGCCGCCGCCGTGGCCGCCTCCCCGCTGACCGAGGCCGTCCGCAAGAAGATCGCCGCCCTCGACGCCGAGGCCAAGACGCTCAAGGACAAGATGAGCGCCCTCCGCCGCGAAGCGCTGGGCGCGAAGGACTGGCAGTGGTCGGTCCCCGTCCCGCTGCCGCCGCGCAAGGGCAAGGAACGGAAGCCCTCGGAGGCGCTGCTGTGGATTCCGCCGGGCGTCGAGACCGTCCGCGGGCTGATTCTCGGACACCCGCCGGCGCTGGGCGCCCGCCTGACGCGGGACACGCACGTCCGCCTCGCGGCCGCGGAGAAGGGGCTCGGCGTGGTGCTGTTCAAGCAGTTCGACGCCGTGTTCACCTACACCAAGTCCGGCGACCGGTGGGACAAGGTCATCGCGGACCTCGCCGAGGCGTCGGGGCATGCGGAACTGACCCGGGCGGCGTACCTGACGATCGGGCACTCGACCAGCGGCATCTTCGCCCGCAACGTCGCCTACTGGCGTCCGGAGCGGAGCATCGGGGTGGTGCACGTCAAGTCCGGGAACCTGCACCAGCACCGTCCGAACCCGGAGCTGGAGCTGACCGGCGTGCCCTTCGTCGCGATCAACGGCGAGTTCGAGGAGTTCGGACCCGAGGGCGGCATCCGTCCGGAGTACGGCGGGCAGACCCAGTGGGTGATGATCCGCGAGCAACTGCTCCGCCGACGCCGGCAGGACCCGCGACGCCTGATGAACCTGCTGGTCCACCCGGGCGGCGGACACGGCGGGTGGCAGCGCGAGCTGTCGCGGTACCTCGGTCTGTGGATTCGCAAGGCCGCCGACGCCCGCCTGCCCGAGACGCTCCCGGACGACGGGCCGATCCGCTGCGTCACCGTCAAGCCCGCCTCCGGCTGGCTGACCGACGCCGACATCAAGACCCCTGACCACAAGCCCGCCCCCTACGACGAGTACACCGGGAAGAAGTCCGAGGCGTTCTGGCACTTCGGCAAGGCCGACGCGATGGCGACATGGAACTACCACGCCGACGCCTTCATTCTCCCCGACCCGGCCGAGGAAAGCCCCGTGCCGAAGTCCTGGCCGTAGCGCCGCCTACACGTAGTTCCGGCGCCGCAGGCTGCGGGGGTGATCCGGCGGCATCTTCCCGTCCGGGCAGACGGCGTTGCCGTACCGAACGACCGCGTCCGGAGGGTCCGCGGGCTGCTTGGGCAGGACGGCCTTCGGGCGGGTGGGGGTCACCGACCAGTCGGCCAGGTCCGCCTGAAGCTCGCGGATGATCGGTCGACAGTCCTCGGTGAGGTTGTACAGCTCGCCGAAGCCTTCCGGGTAGTCCGCGGCGAACCGTTCGCGCGGGACCTTGGCGTTGTGCTGATCGGACAGGATGAACAGGACGTTGGGGCGAGACATGGCGTCTTTCGGGTTCGCCTTATCGCCGAGAGAGTAGCACGAGCGGAACGCGAACGCACGCCGCCGACGCCGCTCGCCGCCTAGGCTTTGTCTGGAATCTCGCTTCGAAGTCCGAACCGGATACACCGGACAGCGCCTGCGCGAAAGAACACAGAAGGGAGCCGCCGATGCCGCTGACGTTCGACCTTCCGCTGGAAGACCTCTACGAGTACCGCGGGACCAACCCCCGTCCGGAGGATTTCGATGAGTTCTGGGACGCCTCGCTGAAGGAGGTCGAGACGATCCCCACCGAGACCGACCTCGAGCCGGCGGGCCCGCGCGTTCCCTTCGCCGAGTGCTTCGACCTGTTCTACACCGGCGTCGGCGGCGCGCGGATCCACGCCAAGCTCGTCCGTCCCGTCGACGCGCCGTCGCCCCACCCGGCCGTGGTGATGTTCCACGGGTACAGCGGGAACGCCGGCGACTGGTTCGATAAGCTGCCTTACGCGGCGAGGGGCTTCACCGTCGCGGCGCTGGACGTCCGCGGACAGGGCGGGCTCAGCGAGGACGTCGGCGGCGCGGCCGGGACGACGCTGCGCGGGCATATCATCCGCGGAATCGACGGGCCACCCGAGGGACTGCTGTTCCGCCAGGTCTTCATGGACACGGTCCAGCTCGTGCGGATCGTCATGGCCATGCCGGAGGTGGACCCGGATCGCGTCGGCGTCACCGGCGCGTCGCAGGGCGGCGGGTTGACCCTCGCGTGCGCCGCCCTGGAGCCGCGGGTCAGCAAAGCCGCCCCGGTCTACCCCTTCCTGTGCGACTACAAGCGCCTCTGGGAGATCGACCTGGACAAGGACGCCTACGCCGAACTGAAGGACTACTTCCGCCGCTTCGACCCCACCCACCGGCGGGCGGAACAGCTTTGGACCAAGCTGGGCTACATCGACGTCCAGCACCTCGCGCCGCGGATCACCGCCGATGTGCTCATGGGCGTGGGCCTGCGGGACACCGTCTGCCCCCCCTCCAGCCAGTTCGCGGCCTACAACCGCATCCCGGGGCACAAGTCCCTGGTGCTCTACCCCGACTTCGGGCACGAGGGGCTCCCCGGACACAACGACCGCGTCTTCGAGTTCCTCGCCGGGCTGTAGACGAACGCCGCGGCGCGGGGCGGACGCAGCGCTCGTTGGTGGATCGCTCGACCGGTCGGCTGGTTGACCGGTGACCGGCCAACCCACGGCTAGTCCAGCACGATCTTCTCGCCGTCGAAGCGGACGGTCTGCTTTCCGATCGTGACCTTCGCGTCCAGGCCCTTGCCGTCGATCTTCGGCGTCGGGGCGTCGCCGCGCTGGATGGTGGCGACCAGGAAGAAGTTTTTCGTCCCGGCGACCTTGATGCGGTGGACCGGCCCGTGGTAGCCGTGGCGGGGGCTGCCGACCTTCACCTGGTCGGTCCCGGCGGTGATGTCGATCTTTTCGGGGGTCACGAACGTGGCCACGAGCTTCGCCTCGCCGTGGTCGATCGTGAAGCCGTTGCGACCGGGCTCGAGCTTCACGACGCCGCCGCTGAGCCACTCGCCCGGGACCTGCCAGGTCCACAGCCGCTTCCCGCCACCGGAGATTTTGTCGACCAGGACCATCAGTCCCTCGGCCCCGGAAGCGCCGCTGTAGTCGAACGCCATCGCCCGCAGCCCGGTGATCTTCCCCGGCTTGCGGCGATCGAACATCTTCAGGTGGTTCTTGTCGTGCAACCGCCTGCCGGCGGGTCCGTACACGTCGTTCATGTTCATCGTCAGCGAGGCCGAACCCTCCGCGGCGGTCTCCAGGTGGGTCGGCTGGGCGCAGCCGCTGATGTGGGTCTCATCCTCGGGCAGCAGGACGACCGACTCCTGCGGGCGGACGCCGTTGCGGCTGGTGGGTCCGGTGTTCCAGGTATGCCCGAGCCCGCGAAGCCGCCAGGCGCCCGCGTTCGGGTGGTTCCACCCGCCGACGGGCATCGCCTTGGCGAACACCTGGGCGATGAAATCGTCCGCCTTCCACCCGCTGCGGAAGACGTAGAACCCGAAGTCCTCCGCCCGCCAGGTGTTCGGCATCGACTCGTCCGGATGCTTCGGCTCGACGCTGAGCTCCCCGTCCGACGCCGTGGGGTGGTTGATGTAGCTCAGCGCCAGGTCCAACCCGCGCTTTCCGACGACGGCGGCGCCGTGGTCCTCGTGGGCGCCGGTGACGTGGTGCCACGCCCACAGCACGCCGCTCTTGTATTCTTCGGGGATCAGCGGGAACGCCGCGGCCGCCCAGGTCGGGCGGAAACCCGCACAGGAGTTGAGCTTCTGGACGCTCTGCGAGCCGTCGGGTCCGAACATCACCTGCATCATCCGGCGCGGGACGAGGTGGGAGACGTCCGGGTGCGGCGAGGCGTCCCGTCCCGTCATGGTCCGGTAGACCCCGGCGTAGACCAGCGGGTACCAACTGGCGATGTCGGCGTATCCGCCCGTCTCGGCCTGGAAGCCGCCGTCGCCGATGCCCAGCCGGTAATGCCAGTAGACCTGCCGGTGGCTCTTGCGGAACCAGTTGAGGTGGCGAGCGTCGGCGCCGTCGAGGGCTTTCCACTCGCCCAGGTCGCGCCGGTAAAACATCCGGTCCAGCTCGCGCTGCCCGCGCCGCGGGGCCATCTGGTCGCTCTGGTCGGTGCACAGGCAGGGGGTGAGGCTCTCGGGCGCCTTGCGCGTGGCGATCACCAGCGTCAGCGGATAGAGCCCGGGCGAGAGCTTGTAGAAGTCGGAGGTATTGAGCTGCTTCCCGGCCAGGTAGGCGCTGACGCCTTCCTCGTCCGGCCAGTATCCGACCGCGCGAGCCTCGGAGACCTTCAGCACGGTGTAGAGGATCACGGTGGTCGGTTTCCCGGGCGGGGCGATCTTGCCCAGGGCGAGCCCGTCGGCGCCGGCGAGCTTGTCCTCGAGCCGGGCGAAGGTAACGCTCATGGACCGCGGGGGCCCGCCGCCGACGGCGAAGAACTTCGCGGCATCGCCCGGCTTGGGGCGGGCCTTGGCGTACCCGCCGAACTCCTGGAGCACGTCGCTGTTGGACTTGAACTTCAGCGGCCCGGCCACGAGAAACTCATCCGGCGTCGCGCCGGGCTCGAAGTCCACCACCGGGACGCCCTTGGGCGGGGTGTAATCCTTTGCGGGCGGAAGGGGGACCGCCGCGGCCTCGGCGCCCTTGGGCGGTTCGGGCTTGGGGCCCTTCTCGCCCCAGATCGCCGCGGTGCACAGGGCGGCCACGGTCCGACCGGGCCCGTAGTAGTTGCTGCACGGGTGGAAGTTGGAGTGCTCCATGAGCACCAGGTGCTGCTGGGGGATGTAGCTCCGCATGAACTGCACGATCTCGGCGCGGAGCTTCGGGTCCCACTGGTCGTAGCAGAGGTCGTAGGCGAAGGCGAGGCTCGCGACCCGGTGCCCGAACCCGCCCGAGCCGAAGCCGTTGAGGTTGTACTCGCCCTCCCAGGAGCGGACGACCTTCTCGGCCTCGGCGGCGTAGCGCTCGTCGCCGGTGAGCTGGTAGATCATCCCGAGGCTGACGATGTCCCCGGCGGCGAGGGCCTTCTTGAGGTAGCCCTGCCCGATCGGCGTGCGGAGCTTCTTGCGGAGCGCGGGCCGCTCGTGTCTGCGGAACAGCATCCGCGGGTGCTCGCCGGGGCGAACGGGCCTGAAGCCCTCGGGGACCGGGTTGTCCGGAACCCGCCACGCCTCGGCGTCGCCCTTGACGGAGGTCTGCTTGAAGTTGCCCCGCCACGCGCCGCTCCAGTGCCCCTCGGCGTCGCGCTTGAGCGTGACGGTCGCCCCGAGGCGCTCAGGCTTGCGGATCCACAGGTCGCCGCCGATGCGCAGGTTCATGGTGACCTCGAGCGTGTCCTTCCCGACCTCCTGTTCGGTGACGAACCCCTCGTGGACGCCGTTGTTGTAGCCCAGCGCCATCCCCCAGACGCGCTGCCATCGCCCCTCGCGGGCTTCCAGCCAGAGAACCAGGTGCTTGTCCCGGCGAGTCTCGATCTTATCCCCGTGCCACAGGGCGTCGTAAAGGACGACCCTGAGCTGACCGTCGAAGGCGGTCTCCAGTTCCTTTGCTTCGGCCGCGAAGACGGGGATCAGCAGCAGGCTCACAAGCAGCATCACAAGTCGGGTAGTTCTCATCGGTTCCTCGTTCGGCGGTGTAATTTCCGGTGGGTTCGGCCCATCCCTTAAACACGCCGCAAGCGGGCGGTTCGGGGGAAAATGCGAGGTGTTCTGTACGTTTTGCCCCGGCGCGGCGTTCGGTCCGCCCGTCCGGTGCACCGTCCTGGACCCTCCGCCGGACGGGCGCGCGGCAAGCGACGCCGCGCCGGAGGGGTCGGGAAATTGCCCCAACTGGCGTGGCAGACGCGGGAATCCTACTGTTCCGGTGGACGCGAGTCGGGGCGGGTGGACGGAGGTCGTGGATGGGCCGCATCGAGCACTACGCCAACCCGATGAACCTCAGCGCTTTCTACCGGCGGTTCCGCGGACCCGAACAGGAGGCATCCGCCGAGGGTCAGGCGGAGGCGGAGTCCGCCGAAGGCGAAGGCGGCGGATCGGCGCCCGTCGAGCCGGCGCGGCTGGCGGAGATGCTCGACGCCCGCTCCCGCAGCGCCAACGACTCCCTGCGCCGCATGATCGGCGAGGCCGAGCAGGAGCTGACCAGGCAGAACGACCTGCTCAGCGACGTTCAGCGGATGGTGGATTCCGGCAACGCCCGCAAGCTCTACGGCTGAGACCGCGGCGGCGAGCCGAGGCGCGTGACGGCTTCGGGACTCAGTCGCCGGTCGTACTGCTCGGCGCTGAGCAGTCCGCGCTCCACGACCACCTCGCGGATGCTCTTGCCGCTCCGGCGCGCGTCGCGCGCGACCCCCTCGGCCGCGTCGTAACCCAGCAGTTCCACCAGCGCCGTCAGTGTAGCGGTCGCGCCGTCGACGTGCAGGGCACAGCGGTCGGCCCTGGCCTCGAGGCCCTCGAGGCAGCGGGTTCGCAGCAGCCCGGCCGAGCGGGTGAGCAGCTCGAGACTTTCGAGCAGCTTCTCGCCCACGAGGGGGAGAAACTGGGGCAGCTCCAGGTTGCTCATGCCCACCGCCTCGGCGATGGCCTGGTCGTTGGCGGTCACGGCGATCGCCGCCTGGCTGACCGCTTCGGGGATCACCGGATTGACCTTCCCGGGCATGATGCTGCTGCCCGGCTGGCGGGCCGGGAGGGTCAACTCGCCGAACCCGGCGTCCGGGCCGGAGCCCATCAACCGCAGGTCGGTCGAGACCTTCAGCAGGTTCGTCGCCATCGCCTTGAGAATGCCGCTGACCTCCACGAAGACGTCGGCGTTCTGCGTGGCCTCGACGAGGTTCTCCGCCCGGGCGAGCCCCAACCCGGTCACCTCCCGAAGATGCTCGACGGCGCGGAAGATGTATTGTCGCGGCGCGCCGAGCCCGGTCCCGATCGCCGTGCCGCCGAGGTTGACCACGCGGAGGCGCTCCTCGCACTTGTAGACCCGCCAGCGGTCGCGGACGAAGGCCTCGGCGCAGGCCCCCATGCTCCGCCCGAGCGTGGTGAGCACGGCGTCCTGAAGCTGCGTCCGAGCGACCTTGACCACCCCGGCGAACTCCTTCTCCTTCGCCTGGAAGCCCTCGACCAGCGCCACCGTCGCGCGCTCCAGCGCCCGCAGGGCCCCGATCGCCGCAACCTTCAGCGCGGTGGGGTACGTGTCGTTGGTGGACTGGTGGAGGTTCACGTGGTCGTGCGGGTCGACCACGGCGTAGTCGCCGAGCGGGCGTCCGAGAATCTGAAGCGCCCGGTTGGCGATCACCTCGTTGACATTCATGTTCGTCGAGGTCCCCGCCCCGCCCTGGAGGGCGTCGACGACGACGTGCTCATCGAGCCGACCCTCCATCATCTCCGCGCAGGCTTCGGCGACGGCGGGGTAGACCTCCACGCCGTCGGCGGAGGGCCCGAGGAAGCCCAGCTCGTGGTTCGTCCGGGCGCAGGCGAGCTTGACCGCGCCGTAGGCGGCGATCAGCCCGCCCCGGACCGCCCGTCCGGCGAGGGGGAAGTTCTCCGTAGCCCGCAGCGTGTGGATGCCCCACAACGCCCCGGCCGGCAGATCCCGCTCGCCCAGCAGATCGTGTTCGGTTCGATAATCGGTCATGGTCGGAGGGATCGGGGCTCAGCCGTCAGGGATCAGGACGCGAGGCAACGGGGTCTTCGCGGGCTTCCTTGCGAACCCGTCGCCGGCGGGGCGCCTCGCCGGTCAACCCGGCGCCCGATCCCGAGTCCCCGGCTCCTGCTACTGCTTCAGGAAATTCCGCAGGAGGGTGAATCCCGCGTCGGTGAGGAAGCTCTCGGGGTGAAACTGCACGCCCTCGGTCGGGTGCGTTTTCGATCGCAGGCCCATCAGTTCGCGGGCGTCGGCGGTCCAGGCGGTCTCGGCGAGGTCCTCGTCGAGCCCTTCGGGGTCCACGATGAGGCTGTGGTACCGCGTGGCCGTGAAGGGGTTGGGCAACCCGGAGAGCAGTCCCTGCCCGTCGTGGTCGATTTCGCTGGTCTTTCCGTGCATCAATCGTCCGGCCCGGTGGACCGTCCCGCCGAAGACCTGCCCGATGCACTGGTGCCCGAGGCAAACGCCGAGGACCGGAATCTTCCCGTGGAAGTGGCGGATGTAGTCGCAACTCAAGCCCGCATCGTCCGGGGTCCCCGGTCCGGGCGAGACGATCAGGTGCGTCGGGCTGCATTCATCGGCGATCTGCTCCGGCGGGGCGACGTCGTTGCGGACCACCTTCACCTCCCGGTCGGGCTCCAGCTCCCCGATGCGCTGCACGAGGTTGTAGGTGAAGCTGTCGTAGTTGTCGACGATGACGATCATCCGCGGCTCCTTGACCACTCGGCTGGGCGCTACGGTATCCGCCGGGGCCCCGGGCGGTCAATCCTGCTCGGAGCGGGCGGCGTTCGCCTTGGCGCGGGCGGCCCGGGCGCGCTGGATGTACGCGGCCTGCTGCTTGCCCAGCCACGCCTCGCGGGCCTCGGCGGCGTCGGCGTCCCTGTCCTCGTCGAGGACGAACTTCAGCCCGTTGGGCAGGGGGATGGTCCCGTCGGACATGACCGCCCTGGCGGTGACGTTCTCGTGGGCCCATTTTCCGGCGACCTTGAGGCGCCGCTGCTCATGTACTGGTTCAGCCTGAATTGGGCGCGAGCCCCGTTCGGCTAAGCAACTGATCC
>CAYTQL010000092.1:0-9758 GCA_964439555.1 uncultured Planctomycetaceae bacterium
CGGGCTGCTGGGCGGCTCGGCGGGCCTGGCGCTGCGCGCCTGGCGGCCGGAGGTGAAGATCGCGGGCGTCGGGCGTCGGCAGCGCTCGCTGGATGAGGCCCTCGCCTGCGGGGCGATCGACACCGCCCACTTCGACCCGGCCGAGGCGGTCACCGGAACGGACCTGGCGATTCTCGCGACGCCCGTGGGCGCCTTCGAGGGGCACATGAAGGCGATCCGCGAGGCCCTGCCGGACGGGGCGCTGGTCACCGACGTCGGCTCGACGAAGGCGGAGGTCGTCCGCCTCGGGCGGCGGATCCTGGGCGCGGAGCGGTTCGTCGGTTCGCACCCCATGGCCGGGTCGCATCGGAAGGGCCCGACCTTCGCCCGCGCGGACCTCTTCGAGGACGCCACCTGCATCGTCACGCCCGCCCCGAGCACCCCGCCGGAAGCCCTGGCGCGCATCGAGGCGCTGTGGGGCGGGCTGCGGATGCGGGTGGTCCGCATGCGTCCGGGCGATCACGACAAGGCGCTGGCGCAGGTCAGCCACCTCCCGCACGTGCTGGCGTCGCTGCTGATGATGCTCCCGGGGGAGAAGGACCTGCGCGTCTCGGCAAGCGGGTTTCGGGACATGACCCGCCTGGCCGGGGGCGACCCGGAGATGTGGCGGGACATCCTGGCGACGAACCGCGCCGCGATCCTCGAGGCCATCGACGCCTTCGACGACCGCCTGAGGCAGTTCCGCGACCTGCTGGACCGCGCCGACGCCGAGGAGCTGGAGCGGTTCTTCGCAGCCGGGCGGGACCGCCGGGCCGAGACCGTCGCCCGCGAGGTCCCCGAGCCCCGTCCGACGGTGGAATAACCGCCCCCGCCCCCGGCGGCGCCGCTCAGGCGGAAACCGGCGTGGTGAACCGCCCGTTCGTATGCTTCTGGGTGAATTGGTTTGACACCCGTTCCTTGCGGGCGTAGATTGCTTCTCACGTGATCTGGAGGTGTACCCGCCGCACGGATGCAGCAGTGTCGGCGTCACGGATGTCGCCCGGTTGAGCTTACGGGTCCCGCCAGTGCCGGTCTTATCAGGCGAATTCTACACACGGTATCGGTGCGCCGATGGTGCGCCGTCAAAAGGCGAATACGCGATGGCCGCTCTCGACCAGGAACTCTGGAGAAGAATCATCGAACGCGTGGTCGCCCGGGGGGGAAACCTCATCCGCCCCTGGTTCACCCAGCTCGAGCCGACCTCGCTGGAAGGCGGGCTGCTGGAGATTGAAACCCCCGGCCAGTCCGAAGCCCGCTACTGCGCCACGCAGGTCAAGAGCCTCTTCACCGAGGCCGCTCAGGAAGCCACCGGGCGTCTGGTGGCGGTGAGCTTCCACGCCGCGCCCCGCGGCGAGGAGCCGGACGCCGGCGCCGCCGGAAACGGGGACGGCGAGTCCCGGATCATCGCCGACTACCAGTTCGAGAACTTCGTGACCGGTCCGTGCAACCGCCTGGCGCACGCGGCCTGCCTGGCCGTCAGCGAGACGCCGGGGCACACGTACAATCCGCTGTTCATTCACGGGTCGGTCGGGCTGGGCAAGACGCACCTGCTCCACGCCACCTGCCACAAGATCGACACCGCTGTCAGCGGCGGGGCGTCGATCGCGTACCTCTCCTGCGAAACCTTCGTCAATCACTTCATCGACGCGGTCGCCAGCGGCGATCTGCACCAGTTCCGCTACCGATACCGCCACGTGGACTGCCTGGTCGTCGACGACATCCAGTTCCTCTCCGACCACGAGCAGACGCAGGAGGAGTTCTTCCACACCTTCAACACGCTCTACCAGGCCCAGAAGCAGATCATCCTGTCCTGCGACCGCGGGCCCGCCCAGATTCCCGACCTGGAGGAGCGCCTGATCTCCCGCTTCAACTGGGGACTGGTCACCCGGATCGACAAGCCCTGCTATGAGACGCGCGTGGCGATCGTCCGCAAGAAGGCCCGTCTGCGGGGCATCGAGATGCCCGAGGAGGTCATCTGTTTCATCGCCGGGGCGATCGACTCGAACACCCGGGAGCTGGAGGGCGCCATCGCCAAGAACGCGATGCTCAGCAAGGTCCTCTCGCGCCCGATCGACCTGGAGTTGGCTCAGGAGGCGTTGGGCGCCAACAGCGCCCGCCCGGACCGGGAGATCACCATCGAGGACATCCTCGGGGTCGTCACCTCGCGCTACAGCGTCCGCCTGGCGGACCTTCAGTCCAAGAAGCGCTCCCGGAGCATCGCCTTCCCGCGGCAGGTCTGCATGTACCTCGCCCGGAAGCTCACTCGCCACAGCTTGGAGGAAATCGGCGGCTACTTCGGCGGGCGGGACCACACCACGGTCCTGCACGCCCAGCGGACCATCGAAGAGCAAAGCGCCAACGATCCCCAGTTCCACGCGACCCTCGGCGTCATGAGCGACGAGATCGTCTCCGGGAACTAACGACAGCGGCGTTCACCGCAGAGGCGCAGAGAGCAGCAACGACCTTGTCGTTTCTTCCCGCCAGGAGCGTCCACCCGAAAGGCTGCCGAGCCCGCAGCAGAGGCGCGGCCGTTTTCTGCGCTCTGTGCCTACGGGCGAAATGCCGTTCTAAACGTACTTCCGGGCGTGCTCGCCCTTGGCGGCTTCGCGGAGGTCTTTGACCGTGGCGACGATGTTGGTCGCGTCGAGCCCGACCTCCACGAGCTGCTCGATCCGCTGGCCGTGGGCGATGAACCGATCCGGCAGGCCCAGAAGGCGGACGTTCGCGGCATTGAGCCCGCGCCTGGCGGCCAGTTCCAGCACCGCCGAGCCGAAGCCCCCCGCCGCCGCGTGGTCCTCGATGCACACCAGCGGGCGTCCCGAGCGGAGGCGCCGCGCGATCTGCGCCGCGTCCAGCGGCTTGGCGAAGCGGGCGTTGATCACCGCCGTGTCGAGGTTTTCCTCGCGCTGGAGGATTTTCGCGGCCGCCAGGGCCGGCTCGCACATCACGCCGTACGCCAGGAGGGTCGCGTCGGCGCCTTCGCGCAGCACGCGGCAGACGCCGGGCTCGAACGGCGGGCACTCGCCGGGCAGGTCCTCGGGGACCTCGTCCCGCGGGTAGCGGATCGTCACGGGCCCCTCGGCCTGGAGGGCGAAATCCAGCGCCGCGCCCATTTCCGCCGCATCGGCCGGGGCGGCGAGCACCATCCGGGGGATCGGGCGCAGGAAGCTGATGTCGGAGAAGCCATGGTGCACCGCCCCGTCCGAGCCGACCAGCCCGGCGCGATCCATGCAGAAGGTCACCGGGAGGTCCTGAAGCGCCGCGTCGTGGAAGGCCTGGTCGAACGCCCGCTGCATGAAGGTGGAGTAAACCGCCACCACCGGGCGGAGCCCCGCCCTGGCCATCCCGGCCGCGAGAGCGACCGCGTGCGACTCGCTGATGCCCACGTCCACCGTGCGGTCCGGGAAGGCGTCGCGGAAGGTCGCCAGCCCGGTGCCGTCGGGCATGGCCGCGGTGATCGCGACGATGCGCTCGTCGTCCCGGGCGCGTTCGATGAGCCGCTCGGCGAAGGTCTGCGTCCAGGTCGGTCGGGCCTTGGGGGCGAAGACCGCCTGCCCGCCCTCGATGCGATAGGCGCTGGGGCTGTGGAAGCGGCAGGGGTCCTCGACGGCGTAGGTGCAGCCGCGTCCCTTCTGCGTGTGCACGTGCAGGATCGCGGGGTGGTCGTGCACCGCGAGCCGTTCCAGGGCGCGGATCAGCTCGGGCAGGTCGTGTCCGTCGACGGGTCCGTAGTAGTCGAAGCCCAGCGCCTCGAAGATTTTCCCCCCGTGGAGGGTTGCCCGGAGGGTGCTCTTGACGCCGCGAAGCAGTTCGGTCAGCTCGCCCCCGAGCGGGAGGTGGGAGAGCATCTGTTCGGTGGAGTGCTTCAGTTCGGAGTAGGCGTCGGTCATCCGCAGGCGTTCCAGCGCCCCGGCCATGGCGCCCTGCGTGCGGTCGATGGCCATGGAGTTGTCGTTGAGGACGATCAGGAACTGTCGCGGGAGCAGGGCGGCGTTGTTGAGCCCCTCCAGCGAGAGCCCGTTGACGATGCTGGCGTCGCCGACGACGGCGACGACCTTGTTGCTCCGTCCGGTGTGGTGATCGGCCCAGGCGAGCCCCTGGGCGGTGGAGATCGCCGTCCCCGCGTGCCCGGTGGCGAAGAGGTCGTAGGGGCTCTCGGAGGGGGCGGGGAACCCGCTGAGCCCGTCGGACTGGCGGAGCGTGTCGAACGCTTCGTGACGCCCGGTGAGCAGCTTGTGGGGGTAGCATTGGTGTCCGACGTCCCACAGCAGGCGGTCATGCAGGAAGTCGAAAGCATGGTGCAGCGCGACGGTGAGGTCTGAGACGCCGAGGTTGCTGGCGAGGTGCCCCCCGCGGCGCGAGACGACCTCGATGACGCGCCGGCGGATCTCCTCGGAGAGGCGGCGCAGCTCGCGCTCGCTGAGGCGTCGCAACTGGTGCGGGTTCCGGATGCGGTCCAGGAGGGGATAGTCGCTCATGTCAGCGTGTCCGTTGTCCCAGCAGGCGCCCGAGGCGGGTGAGCTTCGCGGCGCGGTCGCCCAGCGGCGTCAGCGCCGCCAGGGCCGAGCGGGTCAGCTCCTGGGCATGCTTACCCGCGCCGGGGAGTCCGAGTTCGGCGACGTAGGTGGCTTTTCCGGCCTGGGCGTCCTTGCCGGGGGTCTTCCCGAGGCTCTCGGCGTCGCCGGTGACGTCCAGGAGGTCGTCGAGCGCCTGGAACGCCAGGCCCAGTTGGCGCCCGTAGCGCGAGAGGGCGTCGAGCTGCGCTGCGTCCGCCCCGCCGGCCAGGGCGCCCATGCGGACCGAGCAGCGGATCAGCTCGGCCGTCTTGTGCACGTGGATGAACCGGAGCCCCTCGGCGCCGTCGGGGAGCTCGCAGAGGCCCATGTCGGCGACCTGCCCGGCAATCATCCCCGCGCAGCCGGCCGCGGACGCCAGTTCCGCGGCCAGTTCGGCCGCGTGGTTCGGCGCCTCGGCGAGCAGTCCGAGCCCGCGGGTCAGCAGGGCGTCGCCGGCGAGGATCGCCATCGCCTCGCCGTAGCGGACGTGTGCGGTGGGGCGTCCGCGGCGCAGGTCGTCGTTGTCCATCGCGGGCAGATCGTCGTGCACCAGCGAGTAGGTGTGGATCATCTCCACCGCGGTCGCGGCGCGCCGGACGGATTCATCGGCGCCGTCGCCGCCGACCGCCTCGGCCGCGAGGTGCACCAGCGCGGGGCGCAGGCGTTTCCCGCCGCCGAAGAGGCAGTACTCCATCGCCTCGGCGAGCGCGCGCGGCGTGCCCTCCGGCGTCGCCCAGCGGCGGAGGTCCTCCTCGCACATGCGTGCGAAGGGTTTGAGCAACTCGCCCAGCTTGTCCTTCACGTCCTGTGGCATCAGGGCTCTCGTAACAGCATCCGGCGCGGAACGCGACATTATAACGCAACCTCGCGCCCCCGCCACCCGCTGGCGGACAGTCGCGCCGCCCGGTAGAATCCTCCGCGGAAAGGATGATGGACCATGCCGAAGATTCACCCCACGGCGCAGATCGACCCCGGGGCACGCATCGCCGATGACGTGGAAATCGGGCCCGGGTGCATTATCGCCGACGATGCGGAAATCGGGCCCGGGACGGTGCTGCGAGAGTACGTCATCGTCCGGGAGCACACCACGCTGGGCGCGGGCAACTTCGTGGACGCCCACAGCGTTCTCGGCGGCTGGCCGCAGGACCGCAAGTTTGACCCCCCCAGAAGAGCTTCCTGCGCATCGGCGACGAGAACATCTTCCGCGAGGGCGTGACGATCTCCCGGGCGACCGGCGAAGGCGAGGAAACCCGCATCGGCAGCCGCAACTTCTGGATGGCCGGCGCCCACGCCGGACACAACGCCACCGTCGGCAACGGGGTCACGCTGGTCAACGGCGCCGTCCTGGCCGGGCATACGACGGTGGAGGACGGGGCACTGCTCTCGGCGTACGCGGGGTTGCACCAGTTCTGTACCTTCGGACGCCTGGCGATGGTCCAGGGCAACGGCGTCGTGATCGGACACATGCCGCCCTACACCTTCGGGGCGGGGGTGGATGCGGTGCACGGGCTCAACCTCGTCGGGCTCCGCCGGGCGGAGGGGATCGACCCCGAGGACATCCGCCAGATTCGCGAGGCGTTCAACCTCCTCTACCGAAAGGGCCTGCCCCCGGCCCGCGCCCTGGAGGAAATGGACGCCCGCGACGACTGGAACCCCCCGGCGGCGTACTTTCGCGACTTCATCCGCCGCATGCTCAACGCCGAAGGTCGCTACAAACGCTCCCTCGCCTCGCTCAGACGCAAGTGAGGCGAGTCGTCTGGCTTGCGGGCCGCGGATTCCGCAGCGCAGCAGGTGCAGGAGAACCCCTCTCGACGCCGGAGGCGAAGGCGGCTGCGCCGCCCTATCCGCTCATCCGCCCGTCCTGGAGGACGGCGTAGCGGTCGGCTTCGCGGGCGAGCTGGACGTCGTGGGTGACCATGACGATCGTCTGATTCTCCTCGCGGTTGCAGCGGTGGAGGACGTTCATCACGCTTCGCCCGGTCCCGGAGTCCAGGTTTCCGGTCGGTTCATCGGCCAGGAGGAGCTTCGGGGCGTTCATCAACGCGCGGGCGATGGCGACGCGCTGGCGTTCCCCGCCGGAGAGTTCCCTGGGACGGTGCCGCACCCGCTCGGAGAGCCCGACCGTCTCGAGCAGTTGCGCCGCCCGGGTGCGGACTTTCGCCCGCCGGCGGCGCCAGCCCAGCGCCGTCGCGTCGATCATCGCGGGCATCAGCACGTTCTCCAGCACGGTCAGCTCGGGCAGCAGGTGGTAGAACTGGAAGACGAAGCCCACGTCCCGGCAGCGGATGCGGTTGCGCCGTCGGCGCGAGAGCTTCGCGGCGTCCTGTCCCTCCAGCAGCACGGTCCCGTTGTCCGGGCGGTCCAGCAGCCCCAGCAGGTGCAGCAGGGTGCTCTTGCCGCTGCCGGACTGACCTTCCACGGCCACGAACTCGCCCGAGCGGACGGCGAAATCCACGCCGCGGAGCACGTCGAGCTTCACGTGCCCCAGCCGGTAGGATTTGTGCAGGTCGCGGACGACGACGGCGTGTTCTTCGCGGTCCTTACTCATAGCGGAGGGCCTCCACCGGCTGCATCCGCGCCGCGCGCAGAGCGGGCAGGAGCGTCCCCGCCAGCCCGCCGACGACCGAAGCCAGCACGATCCCGATCGCCATGGACCAGTCCATCTCGTTGGGGATCGACTCGAACATGAACTGTTCGCGCGTGAAGAAATACCGCCCGGTCACCTGCCCGACCCAGTCGTGGATGGCGTTGATGTTCCGCACGAAAAGGTACCCGATGGCGGTTCCGAGGATCGACCCGGTCAGGCCGATCGCCGCGCCGTAGCCCAGGAAGATGCCCGCCACACCCCCGCTGGAGGCGCCCACCGCCTTGAGCACGCCGATATCGCGGGTCTTCTGCACCACGATCATGTAGCTGATCACCAGGATCAGGGCGATCGCCACGACCGAGATGATCCCGAACATGATCAGCACGATGATCCGCTGGCTCTCGACCTGGGCGATGATGGCGCCCTGGCGCTGGCGCCAGGTCTGCACGGCCGCGGGGGCGAAGCCCTTCGTGGCGTCGGGGTAGCGGCGGTGGAACTGCTCCCACAGCGCGGCGATTTCGTCGCGGACGCGCCGCAACTTCGCTTCCGATTCCCACCCTCCGGCGACCTTCACGTGGATCGCGCTGGCGCGGTCCACCCCGGCGCGCGTCCCGTCGGCGAGGCGCCGGGCTTGCATGTTGTTCAGCGCCTGGAGCGTCTCGAAGGGCAGGTAGACGATCTCCTTGTCGATGTGCCAGACACCCGAGGTGTGATCGTCCACCACCGTGAAGGTCTGGGTGTTCGGGCTCAGCTCCGTCATGCTCATCTTCCGCCCCAGCGGCAGCAGCGAGAGCATCACCTTGTTGCCCGGCATGATCACGCGGACCGTCTCGCCGGTGGGCGTCTTGAACGCCAGCCCGGGAATGCCCAGCCCGAGGATCACCCGGTTTCCCGGCGGATCGAACCGATCCCGCTGCAACCGGGCAAGGTCCAGCTCGACCTGTTCGAGCTCCGTCTCCAACGCCTCCAGCGCCGCCGGATCGGCGTCGCGGTCCTGCTCGAGACGGGCGAGCTTCTCGCGCAGCGCCGTCGAACGCTTCGCCAGCCGGTCGATCAGCCCGGCGTCGGCGGCGGCGCTGCGGATCCGCTCGGCCGCGAGGGAGCGGAACATCTCCGCGTTCCGCAGACGGCGGAGCATCACCTCCGGTTCGCTGGCGGCCGGGAGGTCGCCGCCGCCGAGCATCTGCTCGATCCGCGCGTGATTCTTCCCGATCCGCTCGAGGGCGCGGAGCATCTGCTCCGGCGAAGGCGAGAAGTCCGGCCGCTCGGCGTTGTGCTGGACGACGAGCCCCTCCTCGAAGTCGGTGACGTTCGCGGAGTTCGGGAGGCGGACCCCGGCGATCTGCACCGTCTGGCGGTAGTCGGTCCGCGGGACGCGGAGAATGCCGAAGGTGAGGATGAAGGGCGTCGCGGCCGAGACTTCGCCCACCGCGCCGTCGAGGCGAACCCGCACGTCCCGCACGCCGATCTCTCCCGGGCGAATGGTCCGCCGGTCGATCGCCCGCTCCGGGCGGAACCGCCCCGTCCCGTCCGGCAGGGTCGTCAGCTCGCCGGCGATGCGCCCGAACGACTTGCCGTCGGCGACCAGTTCCGCCCCGGCCGGGAGAGTGAACTGCTGCGGGGCGTCCTCCCGTCCGAAGCGGAGGGCCCATCGTTCGCCGCCGGTGAGCTTCGCCTCGAAGGCCTCGCCGTCGCCGGCGTCCACGCGGGTCCAGCGTTCCGCCTCCAGCGGGAACTCCCCCCCGACCATGAGGGCGATGAACTCGTCGTACCGCCCGAGCCCGGAGAGCGTCTGGGCGGAGATCACGACGTCGCCGTAGAGCCCCTTGGCGGCGTCCTCGACCATGTCCAGGAACCCGCTGAAGACGCTGGCGGGGATCACCATCATCGCCACGCACAGGGTGACCCCCAGCACGGCGAACCAGCCGATCACCCGGCTGCGAAGGTATCGAAGAGCCAGCAGGAGCTTGTACACGGGGTCTCGTTAACTCGTGGGTTCGTTGACTCGTTGCCTCGCTGCCGCACCCGCCGCGCGGTCCCCGCCCCGCGGCGAATCAGCCGCCGCTCGGGCGGAGCATGGGGAACAGGACCACGTCGCGGATGCTCGGGGTGTTCGTCAGCAGCATGACGACCCGGTCGACGCCGATGCCCAGCCCCCCGGCCGGGGGCATCCCGTGGCGCAGCGCCTCGACGAAGTCCTCGTCCATCACGCGCATCGTCTCGTTGTCCGCCTCGCCGCGGAGCTGGGCGCGGAAGTTGGCTTCCTGCACGGCCGGGTCGTTGAGCTCCGTGTAGGCGTTGGCGATTTCCATCCCGGCGATGAACAGCTCGAACCGCTCGGCGATCTCGGGCTTCTCCGCCTTGCGGCGCGTCAGCGGGCACAGTGCGGCCGGGTAGTCCATCACGAAGGTCGGCTGGATGAGCTTCTCCTCGACCGTCTCCTCGAAGACCTCGTTGACGACGACCGCGTCGTCCTTGTTGGACTCCTCGATTCCCAGCTCGCGCGCCTTGGCGCGAACCGCTTCGGAGTCCCGCATGGAAACACCCGCGTGCTCGGCGAGCAATTCCTCGTACGTCGCCCGCCGCCAGGGGGCGGA
>CAYTQL010000093.1:0-9655 GCA_964439555.1 uncultured Planctomycetaceae bacterium
TCGGTCAGCCTGTCGGGGCAGATCATCGAGAACATCACGCCGCGCGAGCTGATGGCCTGCTCGATGTTCGGCGCCGAGTAGACCTCGTCATCCAGGAGGATCGCCATGCGGCGTCCGACGTTCGCGCCGGTCAGCTCGCCGAAGAGCTTGGCGCCGGTGGGTCCGAACTCGAACCCCACGGCCGGGCGGCCGAGTCGGTCGCTGTCGGGGAAGGCGTTGTCGAGCTTCCATTTCTCCTCGTCGCCCGTCCGGCGCACGAGCCTCTTGCCCGGGCGATCGCTGAGCAGGACGTAGGTCTGCCCGCCGTAATCACTGGTGATCAGCCCGCCGTAGCCCTCGCGGTCGCCGTGAATGAGGAACCACAGGTACGGATCGTCCCGCTGGGTGAGCCCCTCGGGCCCGGACTTATCGATCGTCTCCTGGAGGGTCTCGATGTACTTGCGCACCTGGTCGGAGGAAAGCCGCGCCGCCTCGTTGGGGCTGTTGGGGCTCTCCGGGGCGATGCGGAACTCCAGTACGCCCGCCTTGGCGATCAGGCGCTTGAGGTCGGCCGGGTCGTCGAGGAACTGCCGCACGTTCCGCCACTTCTCGTAGGCGATGCGGACCTTCTCGATTTGCTCCTTGCGCTCGGGGAAATCCGCCCGAAGCTGCTCGAGCGTGCGGGCGTAGGTCTCGCGGCGCTCTTTGACCACCTTATCGTTGTCGATGGCCTTGGCCTCGGCGGGCGAGACGTAGTTCCGCAGGACCGTCTTGAGCCGCTGGACGGGGATGTTGTTCTCGAGCACGCGCCGCAGGGCGGCGTCGTAGGCGGCGCTGGCTTCGGAGCGGCGGTCGAGAAGGTTGGCGATCTGTTCCTGCGGCGCGCCGCGGTCGCGGGCGTCGCGCAGTTCCGAGCGGACGAGGACGACGCGGTCGTACCCCTCGGCGAGCCGGCGCAGCTTGCCCGCCAGGTCGTCGTTTTCCCCGGCCAACTCGGCGATCAGCGCCCCGCGCCGAGCGGCGTCGGCGCGTTCGATGGCGTTCAGTTCGCCCGGTTGGATGTTGCCCTGCTGAAGCTCGCGCAGCACCTGGCGGTAGGTTTCCTTCGCCTCGCCGGCCTCGGCGCTGGCGGCGGGCATGCGGATCTCGATGCGGTGGGACCCGCGGGGAATCCACTCGAGGCTCAAGAGCCCGCGCGGGTCGACGCGGTCCTTGAGCACGTCGATCATGCTGCGCGAGAGGTTCGCCTCCCCCGCCCCCTCGCCCTTGCGGATCTCGAAGACCAGGCTGTGCCCGCCCTTGAGGTCGATGCCCTGCTTGAGCCCCTTGCTGCTCAGGGCCCAGATGCACAGCGCCGCGGCGATCGCCAGCAGCGCGAACTTGATCGGAAGATTCTTTGCGTTCATGTCTCTCTCATCTGGAAAGCCCGATCCCCGCCCACGCCGCGCAGGGACGCCGCCGAAACCGCACACCCACGTCGGTTTCGGCGGAAATCGCGAAGAGAGGCATTGTCCGGATGCCCCCGGATTGGGTCAAGGGAAATAGCGACCCTCGCGAGGTCGTGCGCGAAGGGGAGAAGACCCCGGAAGGGCGGGGCGGCGGAAAACGCCGGCGCCCTGGCATTCCGAACGATCTGACGGTAACATATTTGCCAAAGTTCGTATTACCGACCGAAAGGAATCCACTCGTGAAACGCACCATCGCCCTGCTTGTCGCCTCCGCCGCCCTGGGTTTCTGTGCCCTGGGCTGGGCGCATTTCCAGGTAATCCTCCCCGAAACGGCGAACGTGACCGCCGCGAGGGACGCCGAGGTCCCCCTCGAGCTGTTGTTCACCCATCCGATGGAGCAGGGCCCGCTGATGCAGATGGACCGTCCGCAGACCTTCGGCGTTCTCGTGGGCGGGAAGAAACGCGACCTGCTCGGAACGTTGAAGGAACGCAAGGTCGGCGGGAAGAGCACCTGGCGAACGAGCTACGAGGTGAAGCGCCCGGGCAGCCACGTGTTCTACCTGGAACCCGCGCCCTACTGGGAGCCGGCCGAGGGGAAGATGATCGTGCACTACACCAAGCTCATCCTCGGCGCCTTCGGCGACGAGTCCGGCTGGGACGAGTTGGTCGGGCTGCCGGTGGAGATCGAGCCGCTGGTCCGCCCGTACGGGCTGTGGGCGGGGAACGTCTTCCGCGGGGTGGTCCGCCGGAACGGCGAGCCGGCGCCCTTCGCGGAGATCGAGGTGGAGTACTGGAACGCCGGCGGGAAGGTCGAGATGCCCGACGGGTCCTTCGTCACGCAGGTGATCAAGGCCGACGCGAACGGAACCTTCTGCTACGCGATGCCGCGCGCGGGCTGGTGGGGCTTCGCCGCCCTGGTCGAAGGCGACGAGACGCTGACCAACCCCGAGGGCAAGAAGGTCCCCGTCGAGCTCGGCGGGCTGATCTGGGTCCGCTGCGAGCACATGAACTAGTGCACATTGCCGATGGCATCCTGGACGCCCCGGTGCTCATCGGCGGCGCGGTCGCGGCCGGCGGGGCCTTGGTGCTGTCGCTGCGCCGCCTGGATGCCGACGCGGTCCCGCGAGTCGGGCTGCTGGGGGCGGCGTTTTTCGTGGCCTCGCTGATCAGCGTGCCGATCGGCCCGGCGCATGCCCACCTGCTGCTGCTGGGTCTGACGGGGCTGATGCTCGGGGGGGCGGCGGTCCCGGCGATCGCCGCGGCTTTGGCGCTACAGTCGCTGCTGTTCGGCTACGGCGGACTGACGGCGCTGGGGGTGAACATCACGACGATGGCCGGTGCGGCCGTCTGCGCCGGGCTGCTCTGCCGCCGCGGGCTGCGGCACAATGCAACGGCGGGCGGGGCGGCGGCGTGGGGCTTCGCCGCCGGCGCGCTGGGCGTGGTCCTCGCGGCGGCGCTGACCGCCGCGGCGCTGGTCCTCTCCGGTGAGGAGTTCCTCCCGGCCGCCCAGTTGCTCCTGGCGGGGCATCTGCCGGTGATGGTCATCGAGGGGTTCGTCACCGCCGCAGCCGTGGGGTTCCTCCGCAAGGCCCGCCCGGACCTTCTGACGATCCGGAGGCGAGCCCATGCCTGAGCGGCGCTACTGCCTGGCGGGGGTGGTGCTGCTGTGCCTCTGCGGTGCGGCGCGGGCGCACCGGTTGAACGTCTTCGCGGGCTTCGAAGACGGCGAGATCCGCGGGTACGCCTACTTCCCCGGCGGCGCGCGGGCGCGCGGCGTGACGGTGGAAATCCGCGATGCGTCCGGTGAGGCGGCCGAGACGCTCCGGACCGACCGGCAAGGGGCGTTCGCCTGGCGTCCCGACCGGCGCGGGACGTGGACCGTCGTCGCCCAGACGCCCGACGGGCACCGCGCCAAGTTCGTGGTCTCCGCCGCCGACGCCGCAGAACCGACGCCCGACGCCCGAGAGGACACCCCCGCCGGAGCCCCCTCCGGGCAGACGCGGCCGGGGTCGCACGACCTGTCGCAGGAGCTTGCGGGTCTGCGGGCGGAGCTGCGGGCCCTGCGCCGGCAGGTCGCCGAGCAGCGGGACCGCCGCCGCGTGCAGGACATCGTCGGGGGGATCGGCTACTTCATCGGGCTCGCGGGCATCGCGATGTACGCGCTGTCCCGCCGTCGGAAGGAGGACGCCGGGACATGATCATCTACGGTCCCCGGCACGATTCACCGATCCACCGCCTCGACGGTCGCGTCCGGGTGCTCGTCGCGCTTGCCGCGGCCGTGGCGATCCTGGTCATCGACCGCCCGCTCGTGTTGGGTGCGGCGCTGGCGGCGGCGGGCGGGCTCTGCGGGCTCGCCCGGCTGAGGGTCGGCGAGGTGCTCCGCCGCCTGCGGGAACTCAACGTGCTGATGCTCCTGCTGGCGCTGACGCTGCCGCTGAGCATCCCCGGCGACCCGGCCGCGAGGCTCGGCCCGCTGAGCTGGAGCGAACCCGGGCTCCTGCGCGTGGGGCTGATCGCCCTCCGCGCCAACGCCATCATGGTGCTGCTGACCGCGCTGGTCGGGACGATGGAGCCGGCCGGGCTCGCCCTGACCCTCCGCCGCCTGGGCTGCCCGGGGAAGCTGGCCGGGGTGCTGCTGTTCATGGTCCGCTACGTGGAGGTGATCCACCACGAGTACCACCGCCTGCGCAACGCCATGCGGTTGCGGGCCTTCCGGGCGGGGTGCGACCGCCGGACCTTCCGCGCCCTGGGCTACCTCGTCGGCATGCTGATGGTCCGCAGCCTGGACCGCTCCGAGCGGATCGTCCGGGCGATGAAATGCCGCGGGTGGACCGGGCGGATGCACGTGCTCCGCGAGCCCGGGCGCCTCGGGGCCCCCGAGGCGGCGTTCACAGCAGCGGCAACGCTCGTGCTGGCGGGCTTGCTGTGGGTGGGCGTGTCATGAGCGAGCCGTTGGTCGCCTTGCAGCAGGTGCATTTCGCCTACGAACCGCGGCGCGAGGTGCTCGACGGGCTGGACCTGGAACTGCACGCGGGGCAGCGGCTGGCGATCTGCGGGGGCATCGGCAGCGGGAAGACGACGCTGCTGCACCTTCTCGTCGGGCTGCTCCGCCCGGATGCCGGGCGGGTATGGGCGTTCGGACGCCTCCGGCGCCGGGAGGCGGACTTCCGCGAGGTCCGCCGCCGCGCCGGGCTGGTCTTCCAGGACGCCGACGACCAGCTCTTCTGCCCGACCGTGATCGAGGACGTCGCCTTCGGTCCGCTGAACCTCGGCCTCTCGCCCGCCGAGGCGCGCCGCAGGGCCGTCGATACGCTCCGGCGGATCGGGCTGGCGGGCTTCGAGGACCGCGTCACCTACCGCCTCTCCGGCGGCGAGAAACGCCTTACCGCCCTCGCGGCGGTGCTGGCGATGGACCCGGAGGTCCTCCTGCTGGATGAGCCCACCGCCGGGCTGGACGCCGAGGCGGCCGGGCGGGTGAGCGAACTGCTCAGCGAACTGCCCCAGGCGATGCTCCTGGTCAGCCACGACGCCGAGACCGTCGCCGGCGTCGCCCACGAGCGGCGCGAGCTTCGCGACGGGCGACTGTAGACGCTCGGTCGTCCTCCCGCGCTATTCGATCCCGAACTCCCGCAGCCAGTGCTCGCGCTGCTCCGGGCTCATCGGGGCGCCGTGCTTGGCGTCCGGCTCGGGGTCCGGCGGGGGCGGCGCGGGCGGCCGGAGCAATTGCTCGGCGAAGTGCTCGCTGCGGACCGGCTCGGCCCGGCGGGCGCGGGCGGCGCGGCGGATTTCGCGGTCGGTGCTGACGACCTTTAGCCGCCGCGGATGACTGTGTGCGCCCAGGAAATCCAGGAGCACCTCGTCCGCCTCCCGCGGCGCGGCATAGCGGACCTCCACACGCTCGTCGGCGATCTGCCCGGCGAGGGGCGCCGGCGGCGCGGGGCCGTCGAAGACGACGCAGACCTTCTCCCCGGTCGCCTCGGCCCAGCGCCCGAGCAGTCGACAGAGCTTGCCCCGGCCGACCTCGGCCCCCATCGCATGCGCCAGGTTGTTCCCGTCGATAAGAAGAGGCATGGGGCCTGTCGATCGGTTCGCCCGTCAACTGGCTGGCCGGTTGGCTGGTCAACGGGTTGACTGGTCAACCAGTCAACCGGTTAACCGATCACCCGGTCTCTCCGTACGCTTCCGGTTGCGCCGGCCAGTCGGGGTCGCGCCCTTCGATGACGGCGATCACGTCGTGAACCACGTCGGACATGTTTTCCATCGCCTTGGGGACCCGGGCGGCCACGTGGGGCGTGAGGATGACCTTCTCGGGGTCCACGTGGAACAGCGGGTAGTCCTCCCCCGGCGGCTCGGGGTCGTGGCAGTCCACCACCGCGCCGCTGAGCTTGCCGCGGTTCAGGGCGTCGGCAAGGGCGGCGGAATCCACGCAGGGTCCGCGTGCGGCGTTGATGAACTGCGCGCCGTCCTTGAATTGCCCCAGCGCGTCGGCGTCGATGAGCTTCCGCGTGAGCTTCGTCAATGGGGTGTGGATGGTGACGATATCCGCCCGGGCGTACAGCTCGTGCTTGTCGACCGCCTCGCCCGGGTAGTCCACCTCGATGGGCTTGATGTCGTTGTAGATCACCGTCATGCCCAGCCCCGCCGCGGCGCGACCGACGCGCGAGCCGATCCGCCCGCATCCGACGATCCCCAGCGTGCAGTCGGCGAGGAAGCGCCCGAACTTGTTCTTGCGGATCGCGTGGAACTCCTCAGGCGGAACGTGCCCGGTCAGCGGCCAGAACCTGCGATTCAGCTCGATCAGCATGCGGACGGTGTAATCGACGACGGCCAGCGTATTGGCGGCCGGGGTGTGGACCACCTCCACGCCGCGGGCCCGGCAGGCGGGGACGTCGATGTTCTCCAACGCCACACCCGCCCTGCCGACGACCTTGAGCTTCGTCGCCTGCTCCAGCAGGGCCTCGTCCACCTGCGTGTAGGTCCGCACGATGAGCCCGTCGGCGTCGGCGAGCATCCCGGCCGCGGTGTCCGGCTCGGCCCGACGGACCTCCGCCCGTTGCTCCAGCCAGTCCAGTGCCTTGCTGCTGAGCGTCTCGGAAACAACGACGATCGGGCGTTCTCGGGGCATGAGCTCTCCTCGAATGAGATCGGCAGGCATGATACCGGGAGCGTCGGTTGGGGGGAAGAGGAGCGATCAGCGACTGGCGACATCGTGAACAGCCCCGGCCGCGTCGCCCCGCCAAGCAGCCACCCGTCGCTACGTCGCGACTCGCTGCGTCGCTACGCCTTGTACAGGTCGTTCTCCTCTTTGCGCTGGTTGCGGGTGGCGTCGCGGAGGGTTTGGCGTTCCTTGTCGGAGAGGCTTTCGAGCCCGCGGTCCTTGATCTTCTGGAGGATGCGGTCGACCTCTTTCTGCTCGGCGGCCCGGGCCTGCATTTTCTTCTGCCACGCGCCCTTGCGGGCGGCGACGCGCTGCTGGGCGGCCTGGGTTCGGACCCTCGGCCAGAGCACAAGGTACGCCACAGCGGCGACCATCCCGCCGAGGTGGGCGGCGTCGGAGTAGCTCCGGTCGTGCAGGATGCCGAGCACGTAGAGCACCGCCAGGAAGACCGCCACCCAGCGGATCGGGAAGATCAGCACGATCATCTGCGGATAGAGAATCGCGCAGGCGGCCAGGCAGGCGAGGATGCCGCCGGAGGCGCCGATCAGCGGGACGTCGCCAAGGGGCGTCGCCGCCGCCATCGCCAGGTAGCACAGCCCGCCGAACGCCCCGGCCAGCAGGTAGAACCACACGAAACGCTGCGTGCCCCAGGTCCGCTCCAGCGGGGGCCCGAAGAAGTAGAGCCCCAGCATGTTGTAGACGAAATGCCCGGCGCTGCCGTGGAGGAACTGGAAGGTCCCGAACCGCCACACCTCGTAGAAGCGCGACGGGCGGACGCCGAACTGGAGCGTCAGGAACAACCGCAGATCGCGACTGAATATCTGGAGCAGGAAGACCGCCGCGCAGGCGATCATGATGACCGTCACCGCCCGGGAGGGCTTGGGCAACGCCGGGCGGATCGCCCCGCGCATCGGCGCGCCGAACCCGCCTCCGCCGCCGCGCTGTTCTTCCTTCCAGTATGGCCGGTCGTAAATACCCATGGCTGGCTGGCTCGTTACCTCGTTGACGCGTCCCTTCGTGGAATGCTCGTCGCACCGGCGCGGACCGCGCCGACCGCTCGACGCCGACCTCGGCGCGCTCGACGCCGCACGCCCGCACGCGGGGATTCTCCGACCGCCCAACGCGCCGACCGCTCAGTGATCGTTCTCGAGTCGATTCATCGCCGCGACGATGGCCTTGACGGCGGCCTGGTCGATGTTCGTATCGGTCCCCACGCCGAAGAGGACGCGTCCGTCGTCGAGCTTGATCGGCACATAAGCGAACGCCGTGGCGTCCGCGCCGCGTCCGACGGCCTGTTCATCGTAGTCCTCGACGCTGAAGGGCGCCCCGCTCACTTCGCGCATCGCGTGGACGAAGGCGCTGATCGGTCCGTTCCCGTCGGCGCTGAAGTTCCGCTGCTCGCCGTTGACCTTCAACCGCACCTGCCCGTGAATCTGTGTCGGGTCGGTATCGTCCGGGCGCGGCCAGTAGCCCCCCAGCTCGTAAGGCCCGTCGGGGTGGACGAACTCGTCCATGAAGACCTTGTAGACGTCCTCGCCGGTGAGCTCGCGCCCTTCCCGGTCGGCGAGGGCCTGGACCGCCTGTCGGATTTCCGGGTGCATCTGCCGCGGCGGCTCGAGCCCGTAGTCCTGCTCCAGCACCCAGGCGACCCCGCCCTTGCCGCTCTGGGAGTTGATGCGGATCAACCGCTCGAATTTCCGCCCGAGGTCCGACGGATCGATGTGCAGGTAAGGCACCTTCCAGCCGACGTCGAACTTCTCGGCCGACTCGTCCAGGCGGCGCATGCCCTTGCGGATGGCGTCCTGGTGCGAGCCGCTGAAAGCAGTGAACACCAGTTCGCCGGCGTAGGGCTGGCGGTAGTAAATCGGCATTCCCGTCAGCCGCTGGACCGTCTCGGCGACCCGCGGCAGGTCGCCGAGGTTCAGCCCGGTTTCGATCCCGCGGGACTCCAGGTTCAGCGCGACGGTGACCAGGTCCACGTTGCCGGTCCGCTCCCCGTGCCCGAAGAGCGTCCCCTCGACCCGGTCCGCCCCGGCCATCAGCGACAGTTCCGTCGCCGCCACGGCCATGCCCTGGTCGTTGTGCGAGTGCAGCGAGACGTGCACGCTGTCGCGGTGGGGAAAGACGCGGCAGAACCGCTCGATCAGGTCGGCGTAATGGTTCGGCGGACGCCGTTCGACCGTGGCCGGGAGGTTCAGGATCATCGGGTCCTCCGGGGTGGCCCGTCCCCAACCTTCGAAGGCGGTCTCGCAGCACGCGACGGCGAAGTCGGGCTCCGTGTCCGTGAACTCCTCGGGGGAAAACTCGCAGCGGATGTGTCCGGGCATCTCGGACGCGGCCTGGCGAATCTGGCGGAGGCTGCGGGAGATCATCTCCAGCGTCTTGGCGCGGTCGAGTCCGAAGACCTGCTCCATGTGCAGGTTGCTGGTGGCGCAGTAGGCGTGGACGATCGCCCGGGGCGCATCGTGGATGCTCTCCAGCGTCCGCGTGATCAGCTCCTCGCGGCACTGGGTGAGGACCATGATGTAGACGTCCTCGGGAATGTGCCCGTCCTCGATGAGCCGGCGGACGAAGTTGAAGTCGTCCTGGCTGGCCGAGGGAAAGGAAATCTCGATCTGCTTGAAGCCCACCTCGCAGAGCAGGCGGAAGTACTCGAGCTTCTCGTCGGGGTCCAGCGGGTTGGGCAGCGCCTGGTTCCCGTCGCGCAGGTCGACCGAGCACCAGACGGGGCTGGTTTCGAGGGTCCGTCCCGGCCAGGTTCGATCCGGCAGATCGACCGGCGCGGGCGGGGCGTACTTGGGTATGGTTTGTCCTGGCATGGTTCGCTCCCGGGTTACGGTGGCGTAAGTGTCTTAACGTCGTTGAATTACCGCCGCAAGCCCAGGAGGCGGGCGGAAGCGTTCGCCCCCGCCCGTGCGTTCACGTCGTTTTCGAAGGTCATCTCTGTTTCTCCGCATCGCTCGCAGAAGCTCACAGCCCGGTACGGCGGCTTCCGAGGCATCGCCCGTTCGATATCCCGCATTATTCATGATGCGGCGTGAGAGGCAAGGTGCGGGCGTGTTTGGTGGGC
>CAYTQL010000094.1:0-9649 GCA_964439555.1 uncultured Planctomycetaceae bacterium
TTCACGATTTACGACGACAAGATGACCTTGACAGGACTCACTTCATGGGAGCGGCGATGACGGAATTCGTTCGAAACGTGCTGGCAGGCGGGGTCCTGACGATCGCGGCGTCCGCGGCGTTCGCGGGCGAGGCGCCGACGCGCCCGGCAAAAGCGATCAGGGAGGTCCCGGAAGCCTTCGCCGCGCCCGAGGACGGCTGGGCACGCGATGCCAAGACCGGTTTCCGCAAGAAGGTCCGTCTGGAGGGGACGAAGGAGAAGACCGCCTGGTATCACCTCGCGGCGCCGAAGAACTACACGCCGGAGGAGCCCTGGCCGGTGATGATCGTTCTCCACGGCGGCCCGGGCGGGCGGGGCGCCGACGACGTGGTCGGCTTCTACCGCGGCGGGCTGATGCACAAGGGCGTCATCAGCATTTACCCCCAGGCGCTTCGCAAGGTCCTGCTGGAATGGAACTACCCCCACAGCGGGGCGTACCTGCTGGCGATTCTCCGCCAGGTCGCCGACACCTACCGCCTCGACCCGCGGCGGGTCTACCTCACCGGCGTCTCGATGGGCGGGGGCGGCGCGTGGGCCCAGGGCGCCGTTCTCGGCGACGTCTTCGCCGCCGTCGGTCCCGTCAGCGGGTGGTACGGACCCTCCCACGCCCCGCGGAACCGCTGGCTGGCGGGGATGCCGCTGTACATCCTCCATGGCGAGAAGGACCCGGCCGTCCCTGCCCAGCGCTCCCGCCTCGGCGTCGCCGCGATGAAACGCGTCGGGCACAAGGTGCTGGTGCTCGAGGACCCCGAGGACCTGGAAGGCGCCCAGGCCACCTGCGTCTATCGCGAAATCCCCGGCGCCGGGCACAACTGCTTCCGCCCCTGGAAGAAACGCGGCGCCCCCGAACTCGGTCGCCAGATCGCCTGGATGCTCGCCCAGAAGCGCAAAACCCCCGCCGATCTCAAAGCCGCCGCCGAACGACTCGAGAAGTACGGCAAGCCCTTCGGATGGAAACCCAAGGGCATTCTGGGTGCGTACCGGGAATGACCGAACGCAGGCTCATCCGGGTCGGACCTGCGGGCGGTCAGAATTCGTCGTAGAAGATATTCTCGTCCGGGAGGCCCTTTTCGTGAAGGACCTCGGTGACCGCCTCGATCATCGGCGGCGGGCCGCAGAGGAAAGCCTGGCGGGGCACGTCGGGGTCGAGGTGCTCATCGACGGCGAGGTGGATGAATCCGGTCTCGCCGATCCAGGTTTGCTGCTCGGCCGGGCTCAGTTCGTCGGAGAGGGCGTAGACGACGTGGAAGCTCGGGTGCTGCTCTGCCAGTTCGCGGAAGTCCTCCAGGTAGAACACGTCCCGCGGGGTGCGGGCGCCGAAGAACAGCCGGCAGGTCCGCTCCGGCCAGCGGTGGTAGATCGAGCGGATGATGCTCCGCATGGGCGCCATTCCGCACCCGCCGCCGACGCAGACGACCTCGGTGTTCGGGTCCTCGTTGAGTCGGAAGTCCCCGTACGGGCCGGTGAAGACCACCGGGTCGCCCTCGGTGAGTGAGTGCAGGTACGTCGAGCCCACCCCGCCGGGGACGAGGCGGACGACCAGCTCGACGAGGTTTCGCTCGTGCGGCGGGCTGGAGATGCTGTAGGCCCGGAAGACCGGTCCCTCGGGCGAGGGGGCCTGGACCTGCACGTACTGCCCCGGACGGTGCTCGATCTCGGCGGGGTCCTCCAGCGTCAGGCGGATCTCGCGGATGTCGTGGGTCAGTTCCCGGACGCGGGCGACCCGGGCCTGGAACATCCGGACGTTGAGGTACTCCTCGGGGACCCGGAGGGCGAGGTCCTCGCGGACCTTCACCTGGCAGGCGAGGCGCACCCCGGAGCGGCGCTCGCGCCGGGTCAGGTAGGGCGTTTCGGTCGGGAGGACCGGTCCGCCGCCGGCCAGGACGGTCAGCTTGCAGTGCCCGCAGGTGCCCTTGCCCCCGCAGGCCGAGGGAATGTAGACCTCGTTGGCGTACAGCGCCTCCAGCAGCGACTGCCCGCCGTCGACCTCCAGCGGTTTCTCGCCCTCGTTGATGTCCACGTGGCAGCGCCCGTAGTCCACGAGCACCCGCTGGGCGACCGTCAGCCCCAGCGCCAGCAGCGTCAACAGCGCGACGAACAGGAGAATGGCGTGGACGAAAATCATGGCGCCGCCCCCGTCGGCCGACGACGACCGGCGAACGACCACGGCGCGATTCGCGCCCCGGCGCGGCGCGACGGCGCGGTCGTGCCGCCCGGGTCGGCGCGGAAGTCATCAGTCATTACGTCATCAGTCATTGCGCCATTCTCACCGTATTGCCACCATCCCTGCGAACCCCAGAAACGCCAACGCCATCACGCCGGTAAGGATCATGGCGATCGAGACGCCGCGGAAGGGGCGGGGGATGTTCGAGTAGCCCATCTTCTTCCACAGCCCGGCCAGCAGGAGAATCGCCAGCGCCCAACCGACTCCGCCGCCGAAGCCGAATGCCAGCGACTGGGCGAAGCCGTACTCGCGGATGAGCATGAACAGGCTCACCCCGAGGATTGCGCAGTTGACGGTGATCAGCGGCAGGAAGATGCCCAGCGCGTTGTACAATCGCGGGCTGAACCGCTCGATGAACATCTCCACGAGCTGCACGAACGCCGCGATTACAGCGATGAAGACGATGAACCGCAAGTGCTCCAGCCCCAGCGGCGTGAGCAGGGCATGGTAGATCGCCCAGTTGATCACGGACGTGCAGGTGGTCACGAAGATCACGGCCGCCCCGAGCCCGAGGGCGGTGTTGATCTGCCGCCCGCACGCCAGGAAGCTGCACATGCCCAGGAAGTTCACCAGCAGGATGTTGCTGGTGAAGATCGCGGCGACCAGGATGACCCAGGGGGGGACGCTCACGTGGCGGCCTCCTCTTCGGTGGGTCCGTTGACGCCGTTGAACAAGGCGATCAGGAACCCCAGGACGATGAACGCCCCGGGCGCCATGACGAACACGAGGTTCGGCAGGTAGGCCTCGGGCAGCAGGGGGACGTCCAGGAAGCTCCCGTTGCCCAGCACCTCCCGGACGCCGGCGACGAGGATGAGCACCAGGGCGTAGCCGATGCCGTTGGCGACCCCGTCGAGCATCGAGATCAGCGGGCGGTTCTGAAGCGCGAACGCCTCGGCGCGTCCCAGGACGATGCAGTTGGTGATGATCAGCCCCACGTAGGGGCCCAGCTCACGGGACATGCTGAAGTAGTAGGCCCGGAGGAACTCATCGACCAGGATCACGAAGGTGGCGATGACGGCCATCTCAGCGATCAGGCGGATCCGCCGCGGCGTGGAGCTGCGAAGCAGCGAGATCACCAGGCTGGAACCGATCAGCACGAAGACCAGCGCCAGGCCCATCGCCACGGCGTTGGCGACGCGGACGGTCACGGCCAGGGCGCTGCAGACCCCGAGCATCTGGACGGAGATGGGGTTGCCCGACCAGACGCCCTCCTTGAGGACAGTCTTCCCGCGTCCGCCGCAGGGCCCGCTGCCGCAGACGCCGCAGGTGGTGGGGGACCCGCTCATCGGCTCACCTCCCGCCCGGCGGCGGTGACGAAGCGGCGGATCGTGGCGTTGACCATCTCTTCGACCTTCTCGGTCGTGGCGGTCGCGCCGCTGATGCCGACGATGTCGTTGGCGTCCTCGGCCCGGCCGGGCTGGACGAAGTCGAGCCCGACCTCGCCGTCGCGGGCTACGCGCTTGCCGACGAACCGGTCGCGGAAGGTGTCCGACTCGATCTCCCCGCCGAGCCCCGGCGTCTCCTCCTGGTCGGTGAAGATGAGCCCGCGGAGCGTGAGACGGTCGGGCTCGAAGGCGAGGTAGCCCTTGATCGGCGCCCAGACGCCGCGTCCGGAGAAGGGAACCGCCAGGGCGACCACCCGCCCGTCGCGACGATACTCGTAAACCTGCATGTCGCCGACCGCGGCGGGGCGGACGGTCTGCTCGAACAGCTCGATGACCTCCCGGGCGTCGGCGTCGGCGGGGACGGGCACGTCGAGCACCTTGAGCACCTGCCTCGCCCGGTGCGCCTCGGTCTTGGCTTGCTGCTTCGGGCCCAGCAGCACCGAGGCGCCGGTCAGCAGCACCGCGCAGATCAGCCCGATCGCGGCCATGTACGCCAGGTTGTAGAGGAGGTTATCTTTCACGGGCGATCCTCCGGTAGCGGCGTCGCCAGGTGACCTCGTCCATCAGCGGCGCGGCGATGTTGCCCAGCAGAATCGCGAACATCACGCCCTCAACATACCCGGTCAGATGGCGGATCAGCACCGTCAATGTCCCGATCAGCACGCCGTAGGCAAGCTTCCCTGAGCGCGTGACCGGGCCCGTGACCGGATCGGTGGCCATGAAGAAGGCTCCGAACATCAGCCCCCCGCCTGCGAGCTGCCACAGCGGGGGCCCGAACTGCCCCGGAGCGAAGCGCCAGAGGATCGTTTCGAGCAGCAGGAAGCTGCCCAGCACGCCGGCGACCGCTCGCCAGGCGCCGACGCGCGTCAGCAGCAGGAACGCGCCGCCGATCAGCACGCACAGGGCGCTGGTCTCGCCGATGCACCCGCGAATCTGCCCGAGGAACAGGTCGCCGTACGCGGCGTATTCGCCCATCTTCGCATTGGCCAGCGGGGTCGCTTCGGTGATCATCTCCGGGGCGATGTACCGCCCGAGGTTGCCCGTCCATCCGCTGCCCGGGCGCACCCAGTATCCGCCCATCGCCGCAGGGTAGCCCACGGCCAGGAAGGCCCGCCCGACCAGCGCGGGGTTGAACAGGTTCCGCCCGGTCCCCCCGAACAGTTCCTTGCCCACCAGCACGCCGAAGATCACGCCGACCGCGACCATCCACAGCGGCAGCCCCGGCGGGAGGATCAGCGGGAACAGCAGCCCGGTCACCAGGAAGCCCTCGTTGATCTCGTGCTTCCGGATGCACGCGACGATGACCTCCACCGCGCCGCCGCAGGCGTAGCTGACGGCGATGACCGCCAGTGTGCGGAGCCCGAAGAAGTACACCCCGGCCAGCGTGCAGGGGATCAGGGCGACGATCACCACCGACATGTACCGCTTGATGTCCATCGGATCGCGCACGTGCGGCGCCGTCCGCGTCCCCCGGTCGGTGGCGAAGAAGAAATGATCGATCGCGTCGAACAGCGGCTTGAGCGCATGGAGCCGCCGACCCTCCTCGAACCGGGCGCGCTGACGATCGAGAAAATGCCGGAGGGGCTTCATGGCAGCACCTGGCAATCCGCAATCCGCGCTCGGCAGTTCATTCGTGCAACTCCCTCCAGATCATCTCCCGCGACTCGACGATCTCCTTTCGCAGCTCGATCTTCGACGGGCAGACGTAGGAGCAGAGCCCGCAGTCGACGCAGAGGTCGGCCCCGGCCGCCTCGGCCTCTTCAAGCCGGTCCTGGTAGAGCATCTTGTGAATCTGGTAGGGCAGGATTCGCGCCGGGCAGACCTCCTCGCAAAAGCCGCAGCTCACGCACGCCCGCTGCTCGCCGCGCAGGGCGGTGGTCAGCTTTTCCGGCGCCGGGCGGACGAAGCCCGAGGCGAAGCTGAAACGGGAGTAGCTCGTGCGGTCGAACCCGGCGCGGGCGAAGGAGAGCAGCTCGCGGTCGGGCTGGTTGCCGAGCACCGTCAGCCCGCGCACGCCGCCGTCGAGCCCGGGGCAATCCGGGCCGATCACGCCTCCGCGGAACACGCCGCCGCGGACCGCGCGGACGGTCGGGTCGTCCGGCGAGATGCCCAGCAGCTCCCACGGCGAGGCGCCGACGGGCGTGCGGACGTGCCGCGGTTGCTTGACGGCCGGGCCGCCGACGGCGATCACGCGGTCGGTGACGGGCTCGCCGCGCCCCAGCGCCTGCTCGACGGCCAGGACGCCCTCGGTCCGCAGGAACCAGATGCGGTGTCCCTTGCTCGCCCGGAAGCTCAGCCGGCGCGCCAGTACGGTCGGGTCGTCCAGGCCGTATCGCAGCGGAATGTCGTGGAGCTGAAGGTACGCCCGCCCGCGCAGCGCCTCGCGGACCCGCCGGGCCAGTTCGCCTCCGACGACCGGGAGAACCAGGTGGATCGACTGGTAGTCCAGCAGCGTCTGGAGCCGCTCGAGTCCGCGGCAGAAGGCGTCGAGGTCCTCATCGAGCATGGCGTCCCCGCGGGCGACGAACGGCTCGAGAGCGATCGTGGAAACGATGATCCCGTCCGGGTTCGGGGCGGGCTCGGCGACGCCGCAGCGCAGCGGGTCGACGACGAACTCCCACGCGCCCAGGGCGAGCAGGCGCCGTAGCTCGGGACCGTCGGGGGCGTCGATGCGCTCGCGCCCCCCGGCCGTCTCGATCGTCAGACGGGGCGGCCGGTCCTCGGCCAGGACGCGCACCCGCCCGGGGCGCGGGGCGATCAGCGGCAGGTTGAACGCCTCGACGTCCACGGCCAGCGTCTGCCCCTCGAGCACCTCCTGCCCGTCGGAGACGCGCACGTCCACGAAACGCCCCAGGGGCGATTCCAGCGACAAATGCAGCCGCTCGGGCGTCGGGGCCGGCTCGATGCTCTGCCCCGGCCGACCGGCAAGGTTGATGTTGTATCCGCCTCTAAACTTCATGGGTGGCTCGCCGCGAGCCGGTCATCCTACGTGCGCCCGCCCTCCCGCACAAGCGCCGCAACCCCGGCCACAGTGCTCTGAAACCGCCGGACGTGCGAGAGGTTGCGGCCCGGGGCGCGGGTGGGCCGATTTTCGCCCGCCCGGAGGTCCGGCGTGGACGCGCCGCGGGGCGATCGCTGGGCCCGCGTGAACCCCTCGGCGGGCTGAGCGTCTACGAACGGGCAACGGTCGATCGCGAGCGTGCATGAAGCGGAGCCTGTGGATAGTGCTGGGCGTCCTTGCGCCGGCGTGGTGGTGCGCCGCAGCCGGAGCGCCCGAGACCTCGGAGCGGATCGCGCAGCTCGGCCGGGGCGGCAAGGTTGCCCGCGCGGCCGAGACCGCGCTGCCCAAGCGGGGCGCCGACGCCGTCGCGCCGCTCCGGGCGGCGCTGGACAGCGAGGACATCGAAGTCCGCACCGGGGTGTTGTACGTGCTCGGGAAGCTCGGGAACGTCGCGCGTTCCGCGGCCGGGGACATTCGCAAGCCACTCCGCGACGGACCCCGCCGGGCTCGCATCCACGGATGGCGTTGTCCCGCGGGAGGCTGAGCGTCCGGGACCAGGAGCTGATGCGCTGCCTGGACGTTCGGGCCAAAGAGAAGTAGCGGCGCTGCCCATGTTCAGACCGGGCGGGAAACGTTTCCGCAGAAGCGTAAAAAGCAGACCTCCATGTCCCTTTTTGGACGAGAGGCCTTAAGGCATGTCCTGTACGGTGGTTGCGCCTTTGGTCCCGGCTCCGCCTGTCCTCATCCGAGCTAAGCTATTGTGAAGACCGCAGGTTACGGCGGGAATCGTTCGGGTTATCTGACTGGGCCGATCGATAACAGGTCTGTCGAGAAGTTTTCACGAGTGCGGAAGAATGCGGTGGCGTTCCCGGCGGTTCGCCGGACCGGGGCGGGGGGGACGCAGGCGACGCCGGCCCTGGCGGGGACCTGACAACAGATCACTGTAGCTCCCGGCCGGAGCGTCGTACCGGAGGATGCTGCGACGCAGTCCGCGCGGGGACGGAGCAGCCTGCACCCCGACCCGTCCCCAAGCGCCGTTCCCGTCCGGCTCGTCGCCGCGCGATCGGCGGTTGACTCCCCGGGAGCTCACAACACACGCTCGAAACCGCGCGGGTGCGGTCAGGCGAGCGCACGGGCCGGACCGCGAGGTCCGGCCCGTGGTCCATGGGGGATGTCCGATACGCCTGCCGGAACGCAGAGGCGCGACTACGCGGGCGAACCCACCAGGCTGCGGACGATTTCGGCGTTCATGCCGACCTGGTCGGCGTATTTCTGCCACATCCCGACGATGACCGCGTCGGTGGGCTTGATCCGGTCGAAGGCGTAGCGGAAGGCGGATTCGACGTCGGCCGGGGTGTCGCAGTTCCGCGAGGCGCCGAGAATCTTGAACACCAGGCAGGGCTTGTCCACCTGGGCGACGAACGCGGTCATGCGGTCGCGGTCGCCGTCGTCGAAGGTCTCGTTCCCGCGGTCGATGCGCCTCTCGCCGACGTGGGCGTAGACGGTGTAGAAGCAGCACTGGTAGAAGTCCACGTCCCAGCCCGCCGCGACCGCGTGCTCCAGCGTCTGGGGCAGGTGGGACCCGAGGCCCACCAGCAGCCCCGTGTCGCGCATGCGGGCCAGTCGGTCGCGGATCAGTTCGGGACGCCCCTGAATGAAATGATCGTCGGACCGCTCGCCGAAGAGTTGGAGTCCGATCGGCTTTGGCTCGACGGCCAGGATCTGCTCCAGTTCGCGCCGGAACTTCTCGTCGTCGCCTTCGGGACTGTCGTAGACGGTGGCGATCCATAGCATCCGCCCGCCCTCGGCTGCGAACCGCTCCAGCACGTGGTGCATCGTCCCCGAGCCGAACTGCGCGGTGTTGATCCCCTCGGCCTGGCAGCGGCGGAGCAGTTCGACATCGTGCCCGGTTTCGGGGTCGTACCAGGCGGCCATCTCGTCGTTCAGCGCCTCGGTGTAGTGCGAGTGGCCCTTGAGCGGGTTGTGCCCGACGAGGAGCCGGGAGATCTCATGCGCGCCCCAGCGGACGGTCGGGATGCCAAGCGTGCGGGTCATGTGCTACAACTCCTTGAAAGGCTTTGCGATAGCGGGAGGGTCGGCGGGGCATTGCACTCCGCGGGTCCCTCGCGTAGAAGATACGCGGTGAGCAGGCCCCAGGGCAACCGCCCGGGAGGATGTGATGGAGTCGAGCAGTCCGAGCTTGATGACGATGACTTTTGCCGACCCCAAGCCGGCCGAGCCGCACATCCTCGTGCTGTTCGGGGCCTCGGGCGACCTGGCCGCCCGGAAGATCTTCCCCGCCCTCTACAATCTCCGCCGCGAGCGCCTGCTCAACGAGAACTCGCTGATCCTCGCGGTTTCCCGGCGGGACTGGGACGACGAGAAGGCCCGAACGGTCGCCGTCGACGCCGTTCGGGACCACTCCCGCGCGCAGCCGATCGACGAGCAGATCCTCGACGCCTTCGCCCGGCGGGTCTTCTATCACAAGGTGGAGGTCAACGAGCCCGAGCACTACCGCACGCTCCGCGAACGCCTCGACGAACTCGCCGGGGCGCAGGATGCCGGAGGCAACCGCCTGTTCTACCTTTCGGTGCCCCCGCGGTTCTTCGACACCGTGGTGGGCAGCCTCGCCGACGCCGGGCTCAACACCCCCGACGGCGGGTCCACCCGCGTGGTGGTCGAGAAACCCTTCGGCTGGGACCTCGCCTCGGCCCGGCGGCTCAACGCGGTGCTGCTGGAGCGGTTCGACGAGCGGCAGGTCTACCGGATCGACCACTACCTCGGGAAGGAAACGGTCCAGAACATTCTCGTCTTCCGGTTCGCCAACGCCATCGTCGAGCCGCTGCTCAATCGCCACTACGTGGACCACATCCAGATCAGCACAAGCGAAACCGCCGGCATGGAAGGGCGGCGCGGCCCGTACTATGAAACGGCCGGGGCCCTGCGCGACATGGTCCAGAATCATATGCTTCAGTTGCTGGCGCTGACGACGATGGAAGTC
>CAYTQL010000095.1:0-9609 GCA_964439555.1 uncultured Planctomycetaceae bacterium
GCAGCAGCTCGCCGCGCTCGTCGAGTGCGCAGGCCCGCACGGCCGCGTCGGAGACCAGTCCACCGAGCCGGTCGCCTCGCCCGGACATCGGATCGGGCGTGTAGGCGGTCGCCAGGACCTCCCCATCGTCGGCGGATCGCTTGAGGCAGAAGGGCGTCCACCACGGCTCGGCGCTGGTCCGAGAGGGGGCCCAGCCGACCATGTAGAACACGCCGCGACGCGCGTCGACGCACAGGTCCATCGTGCGGGTGTGGGCGAGGTCGTCGTGCGGCCAGTCGAGGTCGCGCAGCGGACGCCAGTGTCCCGAGCCCCGGGCGGCGTAGGTGCGGACCTTCTTCGCATCGGTGTGCGGTCTGCGGACGGCGAGCTTCCATCGCCGTTGCTTCAGGTCGCCCGAGAGGCGGCTGACGTAGTCGGGGACGTGGTAGAAGTGCCGGAACCCGGACCTCTCGCCTTCCTCCACCGGGCGGTGGTATCCGCCGTCGTGGACGACGATCAGGTCCCCGCCGCCCAGCGCGCCGAGCGCCACCGGCTGCCACCGGTCTTCCTTCAGCGGGCGGGGGACGTGCCAGGTTTCCTGCCAGCCTTCCAGGAGCGTTCCGGCCTCGAGGCGGGCCAGGTCGGGCGAGAACCGCAGCACGAACGGGACGCCGCGCTGGTCGGTTCGCGGATCGACCTTCGGCTCGTCGTGATGCTCGCGGGGGACGTGGAGTTCAAGCTTGCGTTGGTCGTACCGGCCGGTGCGCAGCAGCCCCCCGAGCTCGGCGATCACCGCCTCCATCGCCTCGGAGGCGTACCCGGCTACGTAGACCCCGGCGTCGGTCGCCCGGACCGTCGTCAGCGTCGCCACGCCGGGGGCGATCTGCCTCCGGGCGCGGATCGTCGTCCCGTCGGCCGAGAGGCGGACGATGAACGCGCGGTCGTAGGCCCAGCCGCGCGCCGGGCGTCCGAGAACAGGCGGCTCGTCGCCGCCGGACAGCTCGGGCAGCTCGGCCCCGGCCGAGCCGACGACGTAGATCGTCCCGTCGGTGGCGATCGCGGCGTCCGCGAGTCGGTCGTCCGCGCGCGAACCGAGGAAACCGGCCGAGAGCACCCGCGGCGTCTCGGCCGCGACAAGGGCCGGCAGGGCGGCGACAGTAAGCAGCAGGGGGAGGGGCTTCATGCGGTTCTCCGCGGCGGTCTCAGAAGAGCTTGTCGTCCTCGAACAGGTCCCCGGGGTTCGGGGCGTTCCCGTCCCCCGCGTCCTCTTTCGGGGCCGAGCGCTTCCGGTCCTCGGCCGACGCCTCGACGCACAAGAGATGCTTCCGCCCGCGGAGATACAGTCGATCCCCGTCGAAGACGGGGCAGGCGCGGAAGGGCTCCAGCGTGTTGCAGGCGACCTGGCGGAGCTCGAAGACTCTGGCGTATGTGCCTGGTCCGGTCTGGACCTTCTTCCAGCCGGGCTCCAATACGGCGACGGTCCCGCCGTCGGCGGCGACGAAGAGGAACCCCCGGCGACCGCGGGCGAGGGATAATCGGCGCCCTTGAGCCGCAGAGGACGCGGAGAGCCGCAAACCGGGAATGGGAGGGATGCGAGCTGGGCGCTGATCGAATCACACGGGGTCCTTTCGGTCCGTGGGTTCAATGCCTGCGAGGGGCGAAAGTGGCGGTTCCTGGGGGCGGCGACGCACCCGCCGACGCGCCCTGCGCCGGGTTCAAACCCACCGGGCGGGGGCGGGCAGAATGTTGTCGTGCCCGGGGACGATCAGGTCCGCCAGTTCCAGGATGTCCTGGAGGGAGCTCATCGCGGTCTCGGTGTCCACGCAGCCCTTCCAGACCTGCCCGCCGAGGAGGTGTTCGCGGGTGAGCACGATGTCCCCGGCGATGACGAGGGTCCGGGACGGGGGCGTCAGCAGCAGCCCGGCCGAGCCGGGCGAGGCCCCGGCGAGGGGGAACAGCTCGACGCGGTCGGCGAGTTCATCGGGCGCGGGCTCGAAGCGTTCCAGCAGCTTCAGCTCTTCTCGGACGGCCTCGGCGTCGGCGCTTTCGGCGCGGGCGGCGGTTTCGGCGAGTTGCTCGAGGTGCCCGCGGTAGGCGTCCAGCTCCGGCGCCCAGGCCCACCAGCGCGCCTCCGTGAGCGCCGGAAGGGCCCGTCGGTGCGCCGGGCGCAGCGTGGTGCAGAACACATCGGTCACGTGGCCGAGGTCCTGCCCGGTGCGCTCGCCGAAACGGGCGTTCAGGGCGGTCGCCGGGAGCGAGGGGTCCACGAGGATGCGCTTCTCGCCGGCGGTGACGTAGGTGCACGTCGCGTGCGCGGTGCGCACGGGCGCGGGCTCGCCCCACAGGCGGTGGTGCGAAAGGGCTCCGATGCTGATCACGCGGAATTCGACGCTCATGGGCAACTCCTGGGGCATCGTAGCGCTGATGGCTCGTCGCAGGGGGCTTCGGCTCAGCTCACGCCGGAGCCCTCCGCGGTCGGCGCGGTCCGGGGGCGATGAAATCGGGCGTCACAACGCCGCGAGCATTCCGCCGTCCACGTAAAGAATCTGTCCATTGACGTAATCCGACGCGGCGGAACTGAGGAACACGCAGGCGCCGACGAGGTCTTCGGGAACGCCCCAGCGTCCCGCGGGGGTCCGCCCGCGGATCCAGGCGTCGAAGGCGGGGTCCTCGACCAGCGGGGCGGTCATCTCGGTGACGAAATACCCGGGCCCGATCGCATTGGCCTGGACGCCCCGGGGCCCGAGCTCCACCGCCATCGCCCGGGTGAGCATCTTCAGCCCGCCCTTCGCGGCGGAGTAGTTGGCGATCGTCGGCCGGTGGACCTCGCTCATCAGCGAGCAGATGTTCACGACCTTCCCGCCTCCGCGCTGCACCATCCCCGCCGCGGCGCGACGGGCGACGGCGAACGCGGCGGTGAGGTTGGTCTCGATCACCGCGTTCCAGTCCGCGTCGGACATTTCCAGCAGCGGCGCCCGCCGCTGGATGCCGGCGTTGTTCACCAGGATGTCCACCTTCCCGCAGCGGCGTTCGATCGCGGCGACGCCGGCGTCGACCTGCTCCGGACTGGTCACGTCGAAGGGCTCGGAGTCCACGCGGAGTCCCTCGTCGCGGAGGGTCTCCCCGGCGGCCGAGAGTTTCTCGGCCGAGCGTCCGTTGAGGACGACGCTGGCCCCGGCCTGGGCGAGTCCGCGGGCCATGGCAAAGCCCAGTCCGGCGTTGGATCCGGTGACCAGCGCGACGCGCCCGGTAAGGTCGAACAGCTCTCGTGCGTCGGACATGTTCATCGCTCCTTGTCCGCGAGCCTATCGGGGCGGGCGTTCGAAGGCAACGTCAAGCTACGCTGCGGACGAATCTTACAAATGAAGGCTTTTTCAGGTTTGCCTGGGGTGGGTGCATATAATTCGGCAGATCAGCGGGGTCGCGGGCCTGTTCGCATCGGCTCGTGCGACCCGGCGCACGTACAGGAAAGGAGCTTTCCGTGAGGACCGCAAGATTCTGCGCGTTTGCTGCACTGATGGCCTTGGGGCTGCTGGGCTGTAACGGGGGGCCGGGCGGTGACGAGTTCTCGCCCGCCGAGGCCGAGGCCGCCGCGGCCCGGAATTCTCCCGCCATCGGGCGGACGGCCCCGAGCTTCAGCCTTCCCGATCAGGGCGGGGAGCTGGTTTCGCTGGATGACTACGCGGGCAAATGGGTGGTGCTGTATTTCTACCCGAAGAACGACACGCCCGGGTGCATCTGCGAGGCGACGGAGTTCACCGAGCTTCTGTTCAAGTTCAAGCGGCTCAACGCCGCGGTCGTCGGCGTCAGCGAGGACACGCCCGCCAGTCACCGTGCCTTTTCCAAGAAGCACGATCTGAAGATTACACTGCTCAGCGACCCCCAGCATGACGTGATGCGCAGGTACGGCGCATGGGTCCAGTCGCGCCTCGGCGGCGAGGAGTACGGACGGGTCGTTCGAACGACGTACATCGTCGGTCCCGATGGGCGAATTCGCTACCACTGGCCGGAGGTGATCCCCCAGGGTCACGCCGAGCGCGTTCGCGCGAAATTGGCCGGGTTGCAGGAAAAATCGAACTGAGCTGCATACAACACTTGAGAGTCACTGGTTTTGGCTACATGTCCACTGCGAATCAGCTCAGCGCAGGGGAACATAGGGAACTGAATTTCTGGAAAGGAGCTTGAGATGAAACGTGCACATTGGATGTTGCTGCTGGCGATGACGGCGATGGTACTGGCGGGTTGTGAGGCCTGTTTCCCGCCCGAGCCGAAACCGGCCCCGGCGGGCCCGTGCGGTCCCGGCGGCAAGATGGAGACGAACAAGTCGTATCTCCCGTATGGCGAGGACTGCTGTCCGATCGTCAGCGTGGAGAAGACCGCCCCGGATCGCGTGGTCGCCGGGCAGGAGTACACTTACACGCTGAAGGTCGAGAACGAGTCCGACATGCGCCTGATGAACGTGCGCATCATAGAGAACCTGCCCGACGGGTTCAGCCTCGCTTCGACCAGCCCCAGCGCCCAGAACCAGGGCGGCGGCGTGCTGTGGACCGTCGATTCAATGGACCCGGGCGAGAGCAAGACGTTCACCATTACCGGCGCCGCCAACGGCGCCGGAACGCTCCAGAGCTGCACTGACGTGAAGTTCGACCCGCCGGCGATCTGCGCCGTGACGGAAGTGGTCGGGCCCGCGTCGCTGGAGGTCACCAAGTCCGGTCCGGACAGCGCCATTCTCTGCGACCCGATCGAGTACCGCATCGTGGTCAAGAATGTCGGCGAGTCCGAGGCCTGCGACGTCGTGGTCACCGATGACCTGCCCGAGGGCCTCCGCACGCTCGACGGCGAGACGAAGGTCACCGGTCGGGCGGGCGATCTCGAGCCCGGCGAGGCCAAGGAGATGTCCTTCAAGGTCCGCGCCTCGGGCACCGGCACCTACCGCAACCAGGCGGTCGCCGCCGCCGAGGGCGGCGCCCGCGTGCAGAGCGGCGTGGTCGCCACCGAGGTCGGCACCCCGGCGCTGGTCGTCACCAAGACCGGCCCGAAGAAGCGCTTCGTCAACCGGCCGATCACCTACACCATCAAGGTGTGCAACAACGGTGACATGGACTCGAAGAACACCATGCTGCACGACAACCTCAGCAACGCCGTGCAGTTCAAGAGCGCCTCGGACGGCGGAAGCCTCCAGAACGGGCGGATCGCCTGGAGCCTCGGCACGATCCAGCCGGGCAAGTGCAAGACCGTCCAGGCCACCGTCATCGCCAAGAAGAAGGGCGACGTGACCTCCATGGCGGTTGCCCAGGCGTACTGCGCCGAGGGCTCCGACACCGCCGCGGTCGCCATCGAGGGCATTCCCGCACTGCTGCTGGAGTGCATCGACACGGACGACCCGGTCGAGGTCGGCAACAAGGTGATCTACGAGATCCGGGTGACGAACCAGGGTTCGGCGGACGCCGCTAACGTCCAGGTCGTCGCAAAGATGCCCGACGAGCTGGAGTTCGTCTCCGCCAGCGGCGCGACCAAGGGCAAGCACGCCGGCAATACGGTCACCTTCGAGCCGGTCAAGAGCCTGGCGGCCAATGCGGTGGCGACCTGGAAGGTCGTCGCCAAGGGCACCAAGGCAGGCGACGTGCGGTTTGCCGTTGAGTTGACGGCGGACCAACTGACCAAGCCGGCCAACGAGACCGAGCCGACGCACGTCTACAAGTAAGCACGGCTGCGATTGAGGTGCAATGCAAAGGGAGGCGTCTCCGCACGGGAGACGCCTCCCTTGTTTTAATGGGGCCCGATTCAGCCGCTTTGCAGGACAGGCGACGATGCGCGCGGAACGAAGAACCGGTGCGGCGCTCGTTGCACAAGAGCGGCGACGACTCGCCGCACGCCACCGGGTCATTTACGCTGCATGTGAATGCCGAAGCACGCCAGGGCCCTCGCCTCGTCTTTCTCGAAGCGGAGGCGCTTGTCCAGGCGGGTGATCCTGAAAACCTTGTGCAGCTCCGGGCGGAGCCCGCAGAGCACCAGATCGCCTCGGTTCGCCCGGATCGCTGCCTCCAGGTCCACCAGCACGCCCAGGAGCGACGAGGAGAGGAACCGCACCTCGGCGAAGTCCAGGATCACCTTTCGGGCGCCCGACTCGCTCACCGCGTCGAGCAGTTCGCCGCGGATCGCGTCCACGGCCGGGCCGTCCACGATTGCCGCCTGGGCGAAATTGATCACCAGTACGTCCCGGATGGGCGACATCACGATCCCGGATGCGGGCATCGCATCTCCTCCGTAAAGGTCTGAAGGGTCTATCGGCGCGCGGGGCGGGGCGGTTCAGTAAGCCTCGTCGCCCGCAACCCCTCGCGGGGGGCGGGGTTGCATATCCGGGAGCTGCGCAGCACCCTCACGGCTCGACCACACCCTTGGCAGGAGCAACCCATGCGACGTGCATTCCTCGTCACCAGCGTTCTGATTCTCGCGGTCGCGGCCCGGGCGGCCGACTGGCCGAACTTCACCGGCGGCGGCGACTTTACCCCGCCCGACGAAGGCCGCAAGCTCGTCGACCACCTCGACGACGCCCCGGTACTCTGGCATCTCAAGCATCACATGGGCGTCGGCAAGGGGCTCTATCCGGGCTCCCTGCGGGAATGCAGGGACCGCGGGATCGAGGCCTTCTACGGCGGGACCTCCACGCCGGTCGTCTCCGACGAGATCGTCTACGTCAGCTACTTCAAGCCCAACGGGAAGGTGCCCGCCAAGCGGGAAGGCTGGCGGACCATGCCCGAAAAGAACCTCGACCTGCTCCCGGATTGGTTCTTCTCGGTCACGGCCGACGACTGCCTGATCGCCGTGGACGCCGAAACCGGGCAGGTCAAGTGGCGCGCGGTGGATGTAAGAAAAGAAAGGATTTGAAACGACGGGAATAAGCGGGAAAAGGAGGGAAAAGTCGGTAAGCACTAGACTTATAAGAGATGCCTGCGAGAAGGGAAATGAAACGAGACAGAAGAAACGCACGGCGACTTGAAGCATCGTTGAAACGAGGTGCCGCTATCCTGCGCGCGACTGCGCGCAGATCTGCGCGCGACTGCGCGCGCGGGAAAAAATCACCCCACGCAATATTTTCTACTGGCATACTATATTCACTGGCTATAATGTATATAGATGAGGCGGGCAACGGAGCCCGCCGGAAACCACCAGCAAGGAGAACAGCCATGATGAACCTGATGACAGACATGTGGTCGACATTCGGCGCGGACCAGGGGCAGATCGTCGAGGTGAGCTACCGATATCACTGCGACTCCGAGCGCATCATCTGCCGCGAGCATGACCGATCCGACGGGCGCACCACATACGCCGCCGCGCCCTGCCCCGACGACGTGGAGTGGAACGGCTCCGAAGCCGTAGCCCCCTGGTACGGCACTCTCGACTGGGAGCCCTGCGACGATCCATGGGGGTAGCGGGTTTCAGATGCAGCAATCCGGCCAGCCGCAGCGGTTCAGCGATTGGGTCGTCGGCTGAAGCCAGCCGTAACGGAATGCGATGGCTTGACACGGAGATCGTCATGAACAAAGCGACCACCATCGGCGAGGAAATCCGACAGCGGCGGCGGGCGAAGAAGCTCACACAGACGGCCCTGGCCGAATTGGTGGGCGTCCGGCAGGCCTCGGTGGCCGGATGGGAAAGCGGCAAGAAATTCCCGACCTGCGAGTCTCTCACCCGCCTGGCCGCCGTGCTGGGCCCGCTCACCATCCGCAAGAATTCGCTGGATGAAACGAGCCAGGACAAACGCAGGGCGGAATGACTATCGCCGCAACGACGCGCCGCTGTCTTGGGCTTGCGCGCTAGGACCATCTGGAGAGCGTGGCCATGGCGCTGCGCAGCTGTGCGATGACCGCTCGCTGTTCGGCGCTCGAGAGGAACAAGCCGCCGAATCGTCTACTCAGCGTGTCGATCTCGTCGGCGTAATCCGCTGGGTTTGTGGCGACGACCTCCAGGAGCCGGTGGAGCACATCCAGCCAGGTGACTCGCCGGCCGTCGGCTCGCTGAGTCCGGACCAGCAGCCCCAGGCCGTCGTCGGCCTGGTCGCCATCCGACGGCAGAAAATCGAGGACCATCTGGCCCATGACGACGTCGAGGCTCTCCCGGCGCAGAATGCTCTTGATGGCCAGGAAATCACGACCTAGCTGGTCGTTGTATGTCAACGCGTCCAGATGCTCCTCGGCTGTCACGTTGACCTTGTAGCCGCCTCTCGGCCCGGGCTTGCTATGTACTGGCACTCGCCGCTGGGACCGCAGCGGCCAGATGACCTCCCGTCGCAGCTCGCGGGTAGAGTCCAGGCCCAGGCGGTCAGCCAGCTCTCGGCCGGAAAGCCACTCGTCCGGCCGGTCGATGAATGCCAAGAGAGCTTGGCGATGCAGTCGGCGGCGACGTTGCGCTCTGATGTGCGAATCCATTGAGTTGTGTCCCTATGCTGATGAGTGATGCGCCGCCAGGATCCGGAGAAGTTGCGCCTCGACCGGGCGGCAGTCGATGCTTTCGCGCAGGCCACGGAACGACGGCGTCAACATTTTGGCCGCCTCGTACGCGCGGTGGAGGAGCGCCGCCTGCTCGTCCGGCGCGTAAGCGCCGTACCGCTCCAGCAGCTGGGCGCGGCTGGCCTCGGCGCGTCGAGCGTCGGCAATCTCCTGCACCCGCCGCCTCGCCTGCGGGTCCTCCGGCCCCCGTTTTTCAGCGGCGACCTGCCGACGATGCCTCTCCTGGTCCGCCATCTCGTGGGCGTGGCTGATCCACGAATCCAGATGCTCCGGTCTGGCGAATCGCGCCAGGTCCACCCATGCGCGACGTTGCCGGTGCCACGGCGACGCGCCATAGCAGCGGATCGCGGCCGCGACGTCCTTCGCCGCGTAGCCGTCCTCCAGCCGCGCGTGCAACGCCGCGAACCTCGCCTGACTGAGCGTCCGCAACGAGCGGACCGACTCATGCCAGACCGACGCCAAACCCAGGACATGCCCCTCCATCCTGCGGCTGCAGCTCGCCGGGCGACGATACCGTTTCGCCCACGGGCGGTCGGGCGCGGCGCGATACTGCTCCGGATCGTCGATGACCAGGTGCGCCGCCGCGTTTCCGGCGTTCCGGACACGCAGCCCATTTGGCAGGAGGACCGACTGGCCCGGCGGGATCGTCTGAATGTCTCGCTGCATGGGCATTGCAAGCTCCCTGCGCGACGGCTGCTAAGGCGTGTCCGGGCTCTGGCGGCGAAACGGTGCAACATACCTCGCCCGCAGAAGAATGTTGTGGGCAGTCATACCGCCCCTTCCAGCCCGGCGAGCATGCCGCGTACGCGATTCAGCCAGCAAGAGATATCGTGCAGCGCGGCCTGACGCGCCGCCGAGCCGCGCAACAGCAGCTCGCCGGTGTCCGCGAAGCGAAGTTCCGCTCGATACCGGCCGGACTGCGTCCGGATCAAATCAACACAGAACTCATTCATGGCATCCTCCGTCGCCGAAGTCCGGAGCGGTAGTCGCTCCAGATGCTCCGGCCGTTATGGTTGACGACGCATGCGTCGCTGCCGCTGGCGGTGATGGTCATGGCTGAGCTGCGCCCGACGGCCAAGATATTGCATCGGCGTCAGGTCGAGTCCCACGGCAAGCCGCC
>CAYTQL010000096.1:0-9553 GCA_964439555.1 uncultured Planctomycetaceae bacterium
TCCGAGGCGTCGTCGCGGATGGACCCGTCGGGCTCGACCATGGCGCGGATCGCGTTGACCTCCGCCTCGAAGTCGTGGATGTGCCCCGCCAGATCGCCCAGGCGCTCCATCGTCTCGGGCAGGGCGTTGAGGTAGTTCTTGACGTTGGCGGCGCCGGCGAGGGACGAGGCGATTTCGGCGAAATCGTCGCCCGAGGCCCCGCCGGCCGGGTGAGCCCGGGCGAGCGGCTCGGTGATGTCCGTCACCCCGCCGAGCGGCGGGAGCCCGTGGTCGCGGACGGCGATGACCATCTGCGAGGTCTGCTCGAGCCATCGGCGGATGATCTCGGGATTCCGCGACGGGGTGATCCGCCGGGCGAGGTCCTTGCCCAGCGAGCAGGCGCAGAACCCCGTGAGGATTCGCCGCACGCGGTCGAACTCGATCTTCCGAAGCGTGAAATGATCCACGAATCGTCCCTTCAGCACTCACGACGTCGAAGCGTTCATTCTATGCCCGGGCGGCGGATCGGGGAAGGGGCGATGAGGCGTCGCGGAGTGTGGATCGCACCTGGCGGAGTCTCCGCGCCGACGGCGGCGGAGCCGCGACGCAGGCTTGCCTTTGGGAGGCGCGGGAGTATGCTCCGACCAGTGCCCGCGCCGGATTGCGCATGCGGACGCCCCGGAGTCGCCGGAGACCGCGCCGCGGCGCCGTCCGCAAAATCGAAAGCCCGCAATCCAAGGAACCCCAATGCCGATCCGCGACATCCTCCCCGCCGAGCGGCGGACCTTTGACGACCCGACCTCCGGTGCGACGATTACCCGGTACACCGACTATCGGGGGCATTCGCATCACCTGTACTTCACCAACTCCGGGTTCTACGACCGCCAGCGGCGGCTGCTGGTTGCCTCGCACCGGGAGGGGTGCGCGAACTACTTCTCGCTGGACCTCCACGACGGGCAGTTGACGCAGGTGACCGGTTTCGGGCCCGACGAGAGCCCCCACCTGCTCACCGGGTTCATCAATCCGGTGCGCGAGGAAGTCTGCTTCTTCAACGGGCAGGACCTCCTCGCCGTGGATTTGCGGTCCTTCAAGCCGCGACACCTGCACACGGTCCCGGAGGGGTACATCCGCGGGAACGTCTCCGTCACGGCCGACGGACTGCACGTGTGCTTCGCCGAGCGGGAGGACGTTTCCGAGCGCATCGGGCAAAGCGACCTGCTCCACGGGTATCTCGGCTTCCGTGAGACGTTCGAGGCCAGGCCGCACTGCCGCATCCGACGCGTCCCGGTTGACGGCGGGCCCGCCGAGACGGTCCACGAAGACCCGTGCTGGATCGGGCACGTGAACACCTCGCCGACGCTCCCGAACGTCTTGAGCTTCTGTCACGAGGGTCCGTGGCATCGCCTCCAGCGCATCTGGACGCTGGAGTTGAACACCGGGGAGGTCCGCGGCGTCCGGCCGCAGGCCCCGGGCGAGGCGGTGGGGCACGAGTACTGGTTCTCCGACGGCCGGCGTCTGGGATACCACGGTTGGAAGGACTCCCGCACGCATCTGTTCGGCTGGGAGACCTTCGACGGGGCGGAGAACCGGGAGTGGGACTGGCACGGGCGGAGTATGCACTTCCACAGCGTGGATGAGCATCTCATCGTCGGCGACGGGGGCAAGGACGTGCCGTATCTGCTGCTCTGGCGGCTCAAGGGCGAAGGGTACGAGGGCCCGCGCATCCTCGCGACCCACCGGAGCAGCTTTCACGTGCAGATTCTCCACGTCCACCCGCGGATGGTCACCGAGCCGCTGGAGGACCGTATGCGGATCGTCTACACCTCGGACCATAATGGGTACGGGAACGTCTTCATCGTGGACGTCCCGGACTTCGAGTCGCTCCCGGAGTACGACGCCTCGAACTGATCGCCCGCCCCGCAACGGTCGCGGAAAAGCCCCGGAATGCCGAACCGGGATACGGAGGCGTCCCGACTGCCCCTGCAAGCAGCAGGCCGCCGGTTGCCGCGATCAATAGCACCACGTGCGTTCTCGCGGGCGTTCCCGCTGGAGGAGACGCTGGATGAGCAGACGGCGCATCTCCGCGAGCGTCTCGGCGTGGTCGGGGCGTTCGGCGAGATTGCGGTACTCGCCGTAGGGGTCGTCCATGTCGAAGAGCGATTCGTTGCCCTTGTCGTCCACCAGGTAGCGTCGGCGGCGCGTGCGGAGCGTCTTGTAGCCCTGCTGTTCGGTCAGGGCGCTGTCGCGCGGGGTTTCGGGCCCCTCGCCGATCGGCAGGCGACGCCCGGGCAGGTCCGGGGGCGCCTGGATGCCGCACCAGTGCAGGAGGGTGGGGATCACGTCCACCTGCTCGGCGAAGGTGTCCACGGTCTGCCCGCCGGAGGCCCCGCCCGCCGGCCAGCGACAGATGAACGGAACCCGCGAGATGCAGTCCGGCGCGGGGTACCCCTTCTGGTACCGGAGGAAATCGCCGAGGAACTCGCCGTGGTCGGAGGTGAAGATCACGATCGTGTCCTCGGCAAGACCCTGCTCCCGGAGCGTCTCGAGGATGCGCCCGCAGTGGTGGTCGACCTCCGAGCACATGGCGTAGTACCCGTGGCGGATGCTGCGGAGCTGCTGCGCCGAGCACCACTCGCCGGAGCGTTTCGCCTCGGCTTCCTCGGGGTAGTTTGGGAGGGTGAGCGAATCGGGGTCGTAAAGGTCCAGGAACTCCTGCGGCGCCACCCACGGCGAGTGGGGCGAGTAGAACCCCGCGATGCACAGGAACGGGCGGTCGCCGTCCCGGCGATTGAGAAACTCGACGGTCTGCTCCCCGACAAACGCCGTGTGGGTCAGTTCGGCCGGGGCGCCGAAGGGCACCGCCTCGTGCGGGCAACGGTCCTCGGGGTGGACGATGCCGTCGTCGATGTGCATCACCTTCTGCCACTTCTTCGTGGCGGGGGGCAGCCCGACGCTGATGTGGTCGAGGTGTTCCGGCGCCTTGAGCCGGACCCACTGGCGGTAGGCGTCCTCGTAGCAGCCGGGCTCGTCGGAGATTTCCAGGTGGTCGAACCCGTAGTCCGGGTGCCGCTTGCGGTGGTCGCGGCCGGCGTGGTTGAGGAAGTGCAGCTTGCCGATGTTGGCCGAGTAGTACCCGTCGTTGCGGAGCATCCTCGGGAGAGTCACGGCGTCTTCCGGCAGGGGCACGCCGTTGTTGTAGATCCGCAGGTCCGCGGGGTAGAGCCCGGTCAGCATGCTCATCCGGCTGGGCTGGCAGACCGGGTTGCACACGAAGTAGTGGTCGAGGTTAACCCCCTCGGCCGCCAGGGCGTCGAGGTTCGGGGTGATCAGCTCGGGGTTGTTCGCCCCGACGGCGTCCCAGCGTTGCTGGTCGGTCCAGAGGATCAGGATGTTCGGATGGCGCATGGGGCTCCTTCCAGGCTTGGGCCGGGGCGAATCCGGGTGCGAAAAAAACGCCGCAACCGCGAGTCTTCAGGAACTCGCCCCCGCCCGACACGTTTAATGTAGTGACCGCCCGGATCCGGTCGGACGGTTGACGGGTCGACGCAATACGGACTCGGCCCGTGCGTTGGGCGCACCAGAGGCGGATCGGAGTCAGACGATGATGCAGGAGCAGGCCGAACAATTCGCCGACGCCGGATTTCCGTGGCGTCCCGAGCCGCAGCAGAGCTTCGGTCACAATCTCCAGCAGCGCCTCGATGCGCACCTGACCGGGGAACGCCTCTGTGCCGACCTGGTCGAACTGCCCAGCCGTCGCTGGTTGAGCCAGGCCAACGAGACCTTCCGCGCCGAAAGCTGACGTCCGCCTCGGCCCAACGGGGATGGGGACGCACCGGCGCCATTCGCGCCGCCTTGCTCAGCGCGCTTCGATCCGCGCGCTCATCGCCCGCTCTCCGCTACGAAAGCGGGGAGAAATCGTCCTTGCTTGCGCCGCACTCGGGGCAGACCCAGTCGTCGGGAATATCCTCGAACGCGGTTCCGGGCTCCACGCCGTTGTCCGGGTCGCCCGCGGCCGGGTCGTAAATGTAGCTGCACAGGTCGCACTGGTACTTCTGCATGGGGTAACTCCCTTCTGGCGTACTGTCGGTCCGGCGGCACGTCCCGCCGGAGCGGACATTTTAGCGTCGCCGCCGCCCGTGTCGAGGGGCGGGGCGAATGATCGATGCCGAAGCCGGACAGGGCGGGCAGCTCGTTCCTCGCGAAACGAATGCGTCCGACCCGCGCGAACGTCGGCACGGTGCGGCAAGCATTGCATCCTCCCGGAGGGGGCGCATCCTCTACTCGATCAGGCGCAGGATGTCTTGGAACGTCACGGCCAGGAAGACCAGCAGCAGGAGGATCAGCCCGGCGTACTGGATGATGTTGACGATCTTCAGCGGGACGGGCTTGCCGCGGATCTTCTCGATGAGAAGGAGCACGGCGTGTCCGCCGTCGAGGACGGGCAGGGGCAGGAAGTTCATCACCGCGAGGATCGCCGAGATGATCGCCATGAAGTAGACGAACTCGGTAAGGCCCTCGCGTGCGGTGCTCACCGCCGCCGCCCCGATGCCCACCGGCCCGCTGACCGCCTTGGTGGTCAACTGGCGGCTCAGCAGCGAGCGAAGGGTGATGTAAACCTCGATGATCTGGTTGACGGTCTGCTCGGCGCCCCAGGCGACCGCCGCGAACGGATTCTGGAAGACCCTCTCGAACTGGAGCGGGTAGAACCGCACGCCGAGGCGGTTGATGTACGCCTCGGGACGAAGCTGCTCAGCGGTCACGGCGCCCAGCGGAATCTCCATCTCCTGCTCGCCGCGGGCGACGATGAGGGTGACCTCCCCGCCGATCCGCTCGCGGAGGGCGGCGATGAGTTCCGCCCAGGTCGCCACCTCCTGCTCGTTGACCCGCAGGATGCGGTCGCCGGGGCGCACGCCGGCCTCGGCGACCGGCGAGGTGGGGCGGACGCCCGCGACCACGAGGTTCTCGACGTCCGCACCCGGCAGAAAGCCGATGATCGCCCGCCCGTCCTGCATCATCGGGTGAATCTTCTTCGTGATCCGCTCGCCGTCGCGGAGCACGGTGATCGTCGTCGGGCCCTCGGAACCGGCGACCTCTTCGTTGATGTTCAACTGCTGCTGCCAGGTCGGCGTCGTCCGGTCGGCGTAGGCGACGATGATGTCGCCCGCGCGGAGTTCCACTTCCCTGGCCGGGGAATCGGGCATCACCGAGTCGATCTTCAATCGCGGGATCATCCCCAGCACGTCCAGCTTCTCGTGGGCGATCTGATCCTCCGGGACCGTCCGCGTGGACCCGTCGGATCGGCGGATCGTCACCCGGGTGGGCTCATCTTCGGTCGTCTCCCGGTCGACGATCACGCCGTGGATCCGCGTGCCGTCCTTGAGGTAGACCGTCTTTTCGACCGCCAGCGACGGGGTGACCTCGAGCTCGACGGTTTCCCCGCCTCGCACGACGGTGACCGGGAGCGTCTCCCGCCCCACGGTCTTCCGCAGGATCGGTCGGACGTCCCAGTAGTCCTCGACCGGTTCGCCCGCGATGGCCACGATGCGGTCGCGGTCCCGGAAGGGCGGGTTCTCCGCTCCCTCGCCCACGGCGACCTCGGTGCTGGAGGGCGGTCGGACGCCGATGGCGGGCAGCCTGTCGCCCAGGACGGGATGCGGGCGGTCCTCCGGTTTGACCGTGGCCGTGCCGCGGCGCGTCTGCCCGTCGACCGTCCGGGCGATCCGCAGTTCGACCGGATCGCCGCCCCCGCCGTAGTAGATCACGTGCTTGACGAGATCGAGGAATCGCCCGGCCTCCTCGCCGTCGATCGCCAGGACGCGGTCGCCCCCCTCCAGGCCCGTCGTCCGGGCCGGCTGGGTCTGCGCTTCGCCGTCGGGAGCCTCGTCCCAGACGATTTCAGCCCGCTCGGCCGGGGCGCCGGGGACCACGTCGCCGATGACCGGCTCGAGAAATTTGATGCCCACCAGCCCGACGATGATGAAGAGGATCGCCGCGAAGATCGCGTTCATGATTACCCCGGCCGCGATGACCGCGAACCGGGCGCCCACGGACTTGTTGCCGTAGGCGCGAGGGTCCTGTTGCTCGGCGTTGGGGGCGAAGTCCTCCTGCCCGAGCATCTTCACGTAGCCCCCGAGCGGCACGGCGTTGACGCAGTAGTCGGTCTCCCCGCTGCGCAGGCCGAACAGCCGCGGGCCGAAACCCAGGGCGAACCGTTCGACCTTGATGCCCACCGCCTTGGCGACCACGAAGTGCCCCAGCTCGTGGACGAAGACCACGGCGCCGAGTCCCAGGATGAACAGCAGGAACGGGACGATCCAGTCGGTCAGGATCGATCCGAGCGTGAATGCGAGGAATTCCATCGGTACCTCAGTTGGTTTCGGTTGCCCGGCCGGTCTGCCCGGCCTCGATGGCGGTGCGGAGCTGCTCGCGGGCGCGGGCGTCTGCGGCGATCAGCTCCGATAAACTCCCTTCGTCCGCGGCGGCCCCGCGGTTCAATATAGTTTCGACCATCGGGACGATCTGCCCGAATGAAATTCGCCCGGCGAGGAAGGCTTCGACGGCCGCCTCGTTCGCCCCGTTGACCAGCGCCCCGGCGTTTCCGCCCCGCCGGATGACCTCGTAGCCCAGGTCCACCGCCCGGGCGAAGCGGCCGTGCAGGGGGCGGAAGGTCAGGCTCCCCAGCGACGCGAGGGCCAGCGGGGCGATTTCGCGTTGCGGGCGGCAGGGGTGTCCGAGGGCGTAGGCGATGGGGCCGGTCATATCCGGACGGGCGAGTTGGGCGATGCATGAGCCGTCGCAGAACTCCACCATTGCATGCACGATCGACTCCGGGTGGATCACTACCTCAATCCGCTCGGCCGGGAGGTCGAACAGCCAGTGCGCCTCGATCACCTCCAGCGCCTTGTTCATCAGCGTCGCCGAATCCACGGTGATCTTCGGGCCCATCGCCCAGGTGGGGTGGTTCAGGGCGTCGTCGGCGGTCGCTTCGGCGGCCTCCTCGTCCGACCGGTCCCGCAGGGCGCCGCCGGAGGAGGTGATCACCACGCGGCAGACCTCCTCGCGCCGCCCGGCGCGGAGACACTGCGCCAGCGCCGAGTGCTCGGAGTCCACCGGGAGCACGTTGACGCCGGCGTCGCGGGCGGCGTTGATCACCACCGACCCGGCCACGACGAGCGTCTCCTTGTTGGCGATCGCCAGGTCCGCCCCGCATTCGATGCCGGCCAGGGTCGGCTCGAGCCCGGCCGAGCCGACCACGCCCGTGAGCAGCACGTCCGGACGGGCGCGGCGGACCAGTTCGGTCATCGCCCCCGCCCCGCTCAGCAGTTCCGTTCCGGGCGGAAGTGCGCCGCGGAGGGCCTCCGCGGCGTCGCCGTCGGCCAGGGCGAGCAGCGGGACCCCGAACCGCCGCGCCTGCTCGCCGAGCAACTGCCAGTTCCCCCCGGCCGCGAGGGCGCAGACCTCGAGGTCGCCGGCGTCGGCGACCACGTCGAGGGCCTGGCGTCCGATGCTTCCGGTGGAACCCAGAATGGCGAGGCGTTTGGGCATAAGGAGGCTATCTTACCGGGGCGGACCCGGAGCACAAGGGGCGCTGCGCCCGTGGCTGGGGCGGAGGGGGAATCGTAGTCTTCCGGTGAGCGAAGAAATTTCGACCGACTGCGAGGCGGTCGGGGCGACATGGAAAGGGGTTGGGATGTTTCTGAGAATCGCGAAGCTCGTGGGCTTGCTGCTGGTGATCGTGCCGATCAGCGGAGGCGTCCGCAGCGCAAAGGCGGACGGGATCAGTTGGACCCTTCCCATCGTTCCCACCGCCCACTGGCTGCTTCCGACGGTGGATGTGGCGATCTTCTGCGCTTGCGTGCTGGTTCTGGCGCTGACCGCTTCGATGCGATGGGGCAACGGCAGCGATTAGACGTCGGCACACAGCCCCCGGCGGCTGCGAGGCGTTCGAGCGGGATCGGGCCATGCGCGGAGACCGGACTACGTCGCGCCGTTGCGGACGGAGGCAGCAGCCGATGCGCGCTGCGAGGATGCTGCTCTGCGTGATCGCGCGGACCGCTCAGTCCTTTACCATCAGGTAATACAGGCAGCCCTCCTGTTTCGCCCGCCCGGCCAGGCGGGTGGCGAGCGCGCCGGCGCCCATGTAGATGTCACACCGCCCGGGGGCGCGGATCGCCCCTCCGGTGTCCTGGTCGAGGGCGAATCCGCGGTAGGGGACCACCTCCAACCCCGCGCCAGTGGTTCGCGGGAGCGGCGCGGCGATGAACGTCAGCGCCGCACGCGGAAAGACGCTCTTGTCCGTAGCGATCGACCGCCAGGGCGTCACCGGTTCGTTCAGGCTGCCCCGCGGCTCGCCCTCGGTGGGGGTGAAGAAGACGTACCGCGGGTTCATCCACAGGTATTCCCGGCCGCGCTGCGGATGCGCCTGAAAGTAGCTGCGCATCTCCTCCAGTCCGGCGCCGCGCGGGAGCACGCCGTCCCGGAGCATCTTCGAGCGGACCGAGACGTACTCGTGCCCGTTCGTCGCGGCGTATCCGACGGTGGCGACCTCTCCGCCGCGCAGCCGGAGCTTTGCCGAGCCCTGCACGTGGGCGACGAAGACGTCCCAAGGGCTCTCCAGCCAGTAGAGCTCCTCTCCGCGGAGCATGCCCGATTGCTCGATCTGCTTCCGCGTGGGGTAGGGCTCGAGCCCCCCGGCGGCGGTCCGGCGACCGAGGATGGCGCCCTCCTCGCCCTTGACCAGGTCCGGAGGCTGGCGGTAGAGCGGATGGCGGAACCGTCGCGTCCGTTTCCGCGAGGCCGGGAAGATCGGCGTGCAGTAGCCGGTGAACAGGACCGTGCCCGCGTCGTCGCAGCCGATGGACATGTACACGTCGAAGCGCTTCATCAACTCGGCGTTCAGCTCGGCCGGGGGCTTGCCCGTTGCCAGCAGGGCGTCGAAGGCCTTGAGCGAGGCGACCACGCGCTCGTGGTCGATCCCGTCGCCGGGGTAGTACGCCGGGTTCCGCGAGGAGGGCTTGGAGAGGTAGTTGAGGCTCCGGGCGATCGCCTCTCGCAGCCCGGCCTTGTTACGCAAACCCGGCGTGAAGTCGGGAAGCTTGGCCGGGTCGGTCACTTTCACCAGCGCCGAGGCGCCGGGCGGGAGGGGGCGATCGTAGTTCTTCCCCCCGGGGATCGGCTCGGTGATGGTCCCGGTCTCGGGCTTCGAGCAGCCGCCGACGGCGACGCCCAGGAGAATTGCCGATACCAGCGCGCGGTGAGTCATCCGTGTACTCCTTGTCCAGGCCATCCGTACCCGGCATTTTCACCGAATCCGCGACCCCGAATCAAGCGCGGCCGCGGCGCTTCAACTACGCCCCAGGCCCTGCGGGCGCTTCAGCGTTCCCGGCGTCTCTGCTGGTTGACGTTCCTACTTTGCGTCCCCCCATTCGCAGACGAAACCCACGGGCATCCAGAAGCCTTCCCCCTCGGCCGCGACGTCTACCCAGTCGCCGCCGTCGTAGGTGGCGAGGTAGTTCTCGTTTCATAGAGTAGAAGCTGAGCGCGTAGCCTGTTCACGATGAACAGGTACGTTTCT